>JAYUHJ010000143.1:0-5094 GCA_043767065.1 Hyphomicrobiales bacterium
CGCGGTGAAGTCGAGTCTCGGCACAGCCGCCGTAATCGTGATGGACAGATCCACCGACATCATCAAGGCGATGGCACGCATCGCCTATTTCTACAAGCACGAGTCCTGCGGCCAGTGCACGCCGTGCCGCGAAGGCATGGGCTGGATGTGGCGCGTGCTCACGCGCATGGCCGAGGGCCGCGCGCACAAGCGCGAGATCGATCAGCTGTTCGACGTGACCAAGCAGATCGAAGGCCACACCATCTGCGCGTTCGGCGACGGCGCGGCCTGGCCGGTGCAGGGGCTGTTGCGCCATTTCCGGCCGGAGATCGAGCGCCGGATCGATGAATATTCCGCACGCGCGAACAGCGACGAAGTCATTCGGGTGGCGGCGGAGTGAAGCGATGAACAAAATGCAACACTTGGCCCAGCTCAACATTGGGCGTCTGCGCTACGAAATCGACGATCCGCGCATGGCCGACTTCATCAACAACCTGGCGTTCGTGAACGGCCTCGCCGAACGTGCGCCGGGGTTTGTCTGGCGCTATCAGGACGAAAGCGGAAATGCCACCAGCACCCGCCCGTTCCAGGGCGACCCGCGAATGGCGATCAACATGTCGGTCTGGGAGACCGTCGAGGCGCTCGAACGCTACGTCTACCAGACCATACACAAGCGCTTCTACGGCCGCCGGCAGGAATGGTTCGACAAGCTGGACGGGCCACATTTTGTGATGTGGTGGGTCCCGGTCGGACACCGACCCACGGTGGCGGAGGCGATCGAGCGCCTCGAATACCTCAAACGCCACGGTTCGAGTAACTACGCGTTCGGCTGGGAGAGCGTTCCGGCTGCGCAATTGTGGAAGACAGCGCGTTGCGTCGCGTCGGACGGACACGCGGCATGACCAAGCTCATCGTCGACGGAAAAGAGATCGACGTCCCGCCGGAATACACGCTGTTGCAGGCGTGCGAGGCGGCGGGCGCCGAGATTCCGCGCTTCTGCTTCCACGAGCGCCTGTCGATCGCCGGCAATTGCCGTATGTGCCTGGTCGAACTCGTGGGCTCGCCGAAGCCGGTCGCCTCGTGCGCCTGGGCGGTGCGCGATTGCCGTCCCGGCCCGAAAGGCGAGCCGCCGGTCGTGAACACCAAAACGACGATGGTGAAAAAGGCGCGCGAAGGGGTGATGGAATTTTTGCTGATCAACCATCCACTCGATTGCCCGATCTGCGACCAGGGCGGCGAATGCGACTTGCAAGACCAGGCCATGGCCTATGGCGTGGACGGCAGCCGCTACCAGGAGAACAAGCGCGCGGTCGAGGACAAATATATCGGGCCGCTGGTGAAGACGATCATGACGCGCTGCATCCATTGCACGCGTTGCGTCCGCTTCGCGGCCGAGGTTGCGGGCGTGCCGGAACTCGGCGCTACCGGGCGCGGCGAGGATATGGAGATCACCACCTACCTCGAGCACGCGATGAAGTCGGAGCTGCAGGGCAACGTGATCGATCTCTGCCCCGTGGGCGCGCTCACCTCCAAGCCCTATGCGTTTCAGGCGCGGCCGTGGGAGTTGATCAAGACCGAGTCGATCGACGTGATGGACGCGGTCGGCAGCAATATCCGGGTCGATACGCGTGGGCGCGAGGTGCTGCGCATTCTTCCGCGCCTGCACGAGGACATCAACGAGGAGTGGATTTCCGACAAGACGCGCTTCGTGTGGGACGGCCTGCGCACGCAGCGGCTCGATCAGCCCTATGTGCGCGTGAAGGGGATGCTGCGGCCCGCGAGCTGGAGCGAGGCGTTCGCCACCATCGCCGCGCGGGTGAAGGCTACGCAGCCGAACCGCATCGGTGCCATCGTCGGCGATTTTGCGAGCGTTGAGGAAGCCTACGCGCTCAAGGAACTGATGACGCGGCTGAAGAGCGAGAATCTCGATTGCCGCCAGGATGGCGCCAAGCTCGATCCGGCGCACGGGCGCGCGAGCTATCTGTTCAACGCCACCATCGCCGGCATCGATCAGGCCGACGGGCTGATGATCATCGGCTCCAATCCGCGCAAGGAAGCGCCGATCCTGAACGCGCGCATCCGCAAGCGCTGGCGCACGGCCGGCCTGAAAATCGGATTGATCGGCGAGCAGGCCGATCTCACCTATGACTACGCTTATCTCGGCGCCGGGCCGGAGACGCTGGCGACTTTCGCCGAGCACGCGCCCGCGAAATTGTCGCGGCAGATCTGGCTGATCGGGCAGGGCGCGTTGGCGCGGCCCGACGGGGCGGCGCTCCTGTCGCTCGCGGCCAAGGCCGCGGTTTCGGTCGGCGCCATACAGGACGGCTGGAACGGCTTCTCTGTGCTGCACACGGTGGCTTCGCGCGTCGGCGCGCTCGACGTGGGCGCGGTGCCGGGCAAAGGCGGGCTCGATGTCGCCGGGATGCTGAAGCCGGGCGCGCTCGACGTTCTGTTCCTGCACGGGGCGGATGAAGTCGAAGTTCCGCCGGGCGCGTTCGTGGTCTATCTCGGCACGCACGGCGATCGCGGCGCGCACCGCGCCGACGTGATCCTGCCCGGCGCGGCTTACACCGAAAAATCCGGCATCTACGTGAACACCGAAGGCCGGCCGCAGCTCGCCAACCGTGCCGCGTTCCCGCCCGGCGACGCACGGGAGGACTGGGCGATCCTGCGCGCGCTCTCGGACGCGCTTGGGGCGAAGCTGCCCTATGACACGCTTCCGGATTTGCGCCGCGCGATGATGCAGGCGCATCCGCATCTCGGGCGCATCGACAAGATCGCGCCGGCCGATGGCGCCGACATCAAGAAGCTCGCCTCGCTCGGCGGGAATTTCGACAAGGCGCCGTTCCGCTCCCCGATCACCGACTTTTATCTCACCAACTCGATCACGCGCGCCTCGGCGATCATGGCCGAATGCTCGGCGCTGGCGGCGGGCCGCATCCCGCAGGCGGCGGAGTGAAGGCGCTATGATCCGCGAACGTCATCCTGAGGTGCGAGCGAGCGCTAGCGAGCGAGCCTCGAAGGATGGCGGTCGCGCGTCGTCGCCCTTCGAGGCTCACCCGACTTCGTCGGGCTCGCGCCTCAGGGTGACGGCGCGGTTCATTGCGGGATGCGCGCCATGAACGAATTTTTCTGGAGCGCCATATGGCCGGTGCTGATCATCGTGGCGCAGAGCGTCGCGCTGCTCGTGGCGCTTCTGATTTTCGTGGCCTATGTGCTGCTTGCGGACCGGAAAATCTGGGCCGCGGTGCAGATGCGGCGCGGGCCGAACGTGGTTGGGCCGTTCGGACTGTTGCAGTCGTTCGCGGATCTGCTGAAGTTCGTCGTCAAGGAACCGATCATTCCGTCGGGCGCCAACAAAGGCGTCTTTCTGCTGGCGCCGCTGGTGACCGCAATTCTCGCGCTCGCGGCCTGGGCGGTGATCCCGCTCGATCTCGGCTGGGCCATCGCCGACATCAATGTGGGCGTGCTCTACGTCTTCGCGATCTCGTCGCTCATGGTCTATGGCGCGATCATGGCCGGCTGGGCGTCGAATTCGAAATATCCGTTTCTCGCCGCACTTCGCTCGGCGGCGCAGATGGTGTCCTACGAAGTCTCGATCGGCTTCGTCATCATCACGGTGCTGTTGTGCGCCGGCTCGCTGAATCTGACCAAGATCGTCGAAGCGCAGGCCGGGCCGTTCGGCATGTTCCAGTGGTACTGGCTGCCGCTGTTGCCGATGTTCGTGATCTTCTTCGTGTCGGCCCTGGCGGAGACCAACCGGCCGCCGTTCGACATGGTGGAAGCGGAATCGGAGCTGGTCGCCGGCTTCATGGTCGAATATTCCTCGACGCCGTTCCTGCTGTTTTTCCTCGGCGAGTACGTGGCGATCATGACCATGTGCGCGCTTGCCACGATCCTGTTCCTCGGCGGCTGGCTGCCGCCGTTCCCGGTGGCGCCGTTCACGTGGGTCCCGGGCGTCGTGTGGTTCGTGCTGAAAGTCTCGTTCATGTTTTTCATGTTTGCGATGGTGAAAGCCATCGTGCCGCGCTATCGCTACGACCAGCTGATGCGGCTCGGCTGGAAGGTTTTTCTGCCGGCTTCGCTCGCCATGGTCGTGATCGTAGCGGCGGTGCTGCATTTCAGCGGCTTGGCGCCGAGATGAGGATGGTATGAGGCTCGACCGCGCCGCCCGCTCGATCTTCCTCGCCGAATTCGCTTCGGCGCTGTGGCTCGCGATGCGCTATTTCTTCGCGCGCAAGTCGACGCTCGATTATCCGTTCGAGAAGGGGCCGGTCTCGCCGCGCTTCCGCGGCGAGCACGTGCTGCGGCGCTATCCGAACGGCGAGGAGCGTTGCATCGCCTGCAAGCTGTGCGAGGCGATCTGCCCGGCGCAGGCGATCACCATCGAGGCCGGCCCACGCCGGAACGACGGCACGCGGCGCACCACGCGCTATGACATCGACATGGTGAAGTGCATCTATTGCGGCCTTTGCCAGGAATCCTGCCCGGTCGATGCCATCGTCGAGGGGCCCAATTTCGAATTCGCGACCGAGACGCGCGAGGAACTCTATTACGACAAAGAGAAGCTGCTCGCGAACGGCGACCGGTGGGAGCGCGAAATCGCGAAGAACCTCACGCTCGACGCGCCGTACCGGTGAGTGGGATGAAAGCGATTCTCGCCGGGCTCTCTCTTTACCTCTCCCCGCGTGCGGGGAGAGGTCGACCGCGCATAGCGCGGTCGGGTGAGGGGGCTTATCAGTTGCTCACGGAACGCGGCCACGCCCCCTCACCCCGACCCTCTCCCCGCAGGCGGGGAGAGGGAGAAAAGACGCGCGAGGGCAACGCATGACCGTCGCGGCGCTGTTCTTCTATCTCTTCGCGATCGTGGCGTGCGCGGCCGCCTTCATGGTGATCGCGGCGAAGAATCCGGTGCACTCGGTGCTGTACCTGATCCTCACCTTCGTGAATGCGGCGGGACTGTTTCTGCTGCTCGGCGCCGAATTTCTCGCGATGATCCTGATCGTCGTGTACGTCGGCGCGGTGATGGTGCTGTTTCTGTTCGTGGTGATGATGCTCGACGTGGATTTCGCCGAGCTGCGCCAGGGCTTCCTGCAGTATCTGCCGGTCGGCGCG
>JAYUHJ010000144.1:0-2133 GCA_043767065.1 Hyphomicrobiales bacterium
GAAATTGATCCGCGATCCCGGCGCGCTCGGCGATCCCAAGCGCGTGCCGGCGCCGCGCGGCGGCTTCGTGCTGCAGGGCTTTCTCGTGCTGATGAGCAATCCCAAGGCGCTGCTGATGTTCGGCGCCTTCATCCCGCAATTCGTCGATCCCAAGGGCGATTATGTCTGGCAGGTGGTGCTGCTCGGCGTGACGGCGATGGCGACCGCGGCGATCTTCGACAGCGGCTATGCGGTGCTCTCGGGCAGCGCGCGCCAGTTCATGTCGGAGCGCCGCGTGCGGCTGGTGTCGCGCATTTCCGGCGGTTTCCTGATCGGCGGCGGGCTCTGGCTCGCGCTGGCGCGGACGCGCTAACATTCACAAGCAACGCAAGGAGAACAGCATGCCGGAAGTGATCGTCTACGCGGTCGAGGGGCGAACCCTCGAGCAGAAGCGCGGCCTGGTGAAGGACATCACCGCGGCGGTGGCGAAGAATTTCGCGACCCCGCCGGAGTCCGTGACGATCCAGATCGTGGAATGCGCCAAGACCGATAAGGCCAAGGGCGGCGTGTTGTTCAGCGAGCGCTAGGCCGCTAGGCGGCACGGCGAAGCATTTATGCCGCACAATCCCCGGAATCGGCGATTGTGCGGGTGCACCGCGCGGCTAGCATCGTGCAAGCAAAATAAAAAAAGGCGATCTACGGGAGGATGGAGAATGCTTCGCCACCGATTTAGAACCGCATTCGCCGCGGCGTTATGGCTCGCCGCTTTGCCGCTCGCGGCCGCCCAGGCCCAGCTCGGCGAACAGCCGCTGAAAATCGTCTTCCCGTTCGCCGCCGGCGGCTCCGGCGACGCGCTCTCCCGGCTGGTGGCGGAGCATTTGCGCGCCGGCCTGAATCGCACCGTCATCGTCGAGAACGTGACCGGCGCCGCCGGGCGAGCCGGCACGCGGCAGGTCGTGACCGCGGCACCCGACGGCAACACGCTGCTGCTCACGCCGATCGCGCCGGTCGCGGTCTATCAGCACGTCTACAAGGATCTCGAATACGACCCGATCAAGCAGCTGAAGCCAGTCGCCCACGTCGCCGGCTTCGAGTTCGCGCTTGCGGTCGGGCTGCAGGTGCCGGTGAAATCGCTGAAGGAACTGGTCGATTGGTTGAAGGCCAATCCCAAGGAGGCCAACTACGGCTCGCCGGCCGCCGGTTCGCTGCCGCATTTCTTCGGCGTGCTGTTCGGCCGCGCCGCCGGCATCGATCTGGTGCATATCGGCTACCGCGGCTCGGCGCCGGCCATGGCCGACCTCGCCGGCGGGCAACTGCCGATCGTCGTCACCACCACGAGCGACATCATCGCGATGCATCTGGCCGGACGAGTGCGCATTCTCGCGACTTCGGACGCCAAGCGCTCGCCGCTGGTGCCCGAGGCGCCGACGTTCCGCGAGGCCGGCTACGGCATCGAGGGCGCCGCCTGGTACGGCCTGTTCGCGCCGGCCGGAACGCCGGACGCGATCGTCGATCGCTACAACAAGATCGTCGTCGCCGCGCTCAAATTGCCCGATGTGAAGGAACGGCTCTTGAAGATGGGGCTCTATGCCACCGGTTCGACGCCGGCCGAATTCGCCGCAATCCAGAAGGCGGACTCCGAGCGCTGGGCCCCGGCGGTGAAGGCCTCGGGCTTTACGCCGTCGCAATAATCCCCTCGCCCCGCGAAGCGGGGAGAGGGTGGCCGAAGCGCAGCGAAGGCCGGGTGAGGGGCTGCGACAGGCACAAACTATGTTTCATTCGATTCCAGTGCGGCCAAGATCGTCGTGAGGACACCATCCATGTTGCTCAATACATCGGTGTTCCAGAAACGCAACACCCGGTAATCCTCTGCCGTCAGGTTGTCGTCTCGGATGCGATCATGAATATTGCCTGCGTGCTGACCGCCATCGACCTCGACGATGAGCCTTCTCTCTCGGCAGACAAAGTCGACGATATAGCAGCCGATGGAGTGCTGCCGCGCGAATTTAAATCCGGAAAGACGGCGGTCGCGCAACCTCAGCCAAAGCCGCATTTCCGCGTCGGTAGAATCACGCCGCAGACGTCTGGCTCGTGTGACGATAAATCGGTCGCGTCCGCGCATGCTGGTGCCATGCCCCTCACCCGGCTCGGCGC
>JAYUHJ010000145.1:0-2129 GCA_043767065.1 Hyphomicrobiales bacterium
GGCCCAAGGAGCGCCGCATCAAGCGCCTCGCGATCATGGATCAGGACGGCGCCAATGTGCGCTACCTCACGCGCGGCGACGAACTCGTGCTCACCCCGCGCTTCAGCCCGAACAGCCAGGAAATCACCTACATGTCCTATGGCCGCGGCGAGCCGCGCGTCGTGCTGCTGAACATCGAGACCGGCCAGCGCGAGGTCGTCGTCGATCTGCCGGGCATGACCTTCTCGCCGCGCTTCGCGCCCGACGGTCAGCGCGTGGCCATGAGCCTGCAGCAGGGCTCCAATTCCAACATCTTCGTCATGGATCTGCGCTCCAAGCGCACCACCCGGCTAACCGATACCGCGGCCATCGACACCGCGCCCTGCTACTCGCCCGACGGACGGCAGGTCACCTTCGAGTCCGACCGCGGCGGCTCGCAGCAGATTTATGTCATGGGCGCCGACGGCTCGGGTGCGCGCCGAATCTCCTTCGGCCAGGGCTCCTATTCAACGCCGGTCTGGTCGCCGCGCGGCGACGTGATCGCCTTCACCAAGCGCGGCGCCGGTTCCTTCTCGATCGGCGTCATGCGGATCGACGGATCGGGCGAGCGAATTTTGACCGAAGGCTTCCACAACGAGGGGCCGACCTGGGCGCCGAACGGCCGGGTGCTCATGTTCTTCCGCGACCCCGGCGGCAATGCCGGGCCGCAGCTCTTCACCGTCGACCTCACCGGCTACAACGAGCAACGCGTGCCGACGCCTGGCTATGCATCGGATCCAGCCTGGTCACCGCTGTTGTCCTGATCTGTCATTCCGGGGCGCCGCGGAGCGGCGAGCCCGGAATCCATAAACTCAAACACTGAGAAAGATCGCTGGCGCTGGTGGCTATGGATTCCGGGTTCGCGCCTTCGGCGCGCCCCGGAATGACGCAGGGGGCGCTGCCCCGAAACCGTCCGATTTGCGGCGTCTTCTGGCGCCGATCGATTCACCTTCCGCTAACCACATCGGCTGGTTCCGGACGGGCACTTTGGAAAAGCCGAGCATTTGCGCGGTTTCGCCAACGCTTCGTCAAGGTTGACGGAATATTCGCTTAACCATCGCGCGGTTAGATCGGGCGAAGCCCACTTTGGGGACCAAGGGATTATCGACATGATGCGCTCCATCTCAATTTCTCGCGGCGTTCGTATCGCTGCCGTGCTCGCGGTCGCGATCTTGGCTGCCGCCTGCTCGAACAATCCGGCCGTCGACCCGACCAACCCGCTGGCCACCGCCGCAACGCCCGGCAGCGCGCAGGACTTCATCGTCAATGTCGGCGACCGCGTCTTCTTCGAGGTCGACTCGACCGAGCTCACGGCGCAGTCGCGCGATACGCTGGAGAAGCAGGCGCAGTGGCTGACGCTCTATAATCGCTACTCCTTCACCGTCGAAGGCCACGCCGACGAGCGCGGCACGCGCGAATACAACATCGCGCTCGGCGCCCGTCGCGCCCAGGCGGTGCGCGAATATCTCGTCGCCCGCGGCATCGACGGCGCGCGCATGCGCACGATCTCTTACGGTAAGGAACGGCCGGTCGCGGTCTGCAACGACATTTCCTGCTGGTCGCAGAACCGCCGCTCGGTCACCGTGCTGAGTCAAGCCGGCGCATAGTCGGCGCGTAGCCGGTGAGGGCACTTCTCCACATGCCGGCGCCCGCTAGGGCGCCGGTTTCGTTTCCCGGCCCCACTTTGGACGTACTCACGGGCCTATCTGGCGCCAACCCGCCCGACGGTTTATTTTCTCGATCGATTGCCATGCGCTCAGCCGCCCGCATCTGCCTGACGATCCTGACTCTCGGTGTCGCGGCTTCGTCCGCCGCCGCGAACGAAGCCGATGCGCGCGCCGAACGCATCGAGATGCAAGGCAACGGCCTGTTCGCCCAGCTCTTCCCGCGCCGCGAGCAGGCGCCGCTGCCGCCGGGACAAATTCCGGGTCAAGCGCCTGGCGCGGCGACCGAGCCGTCGGATCTCGTCGTGCGCATCGATCGGCTCGAGGCGACGATCCGCCAGCTCACCGGCATGATCGAGCAACTTCAATTCCGTAATCAGCAGATGGAACAGCAGCTCCGCCGTATGCAGGAGGACGTCGAGTTCCGCCTGTCGGGAGCGCCGCCTG
>JAYUHJ010000146.1:0-2126 GCA_043767065.1 Hyphomicrobiales bacterium
TCGCGCGGATCCACGTGGTCGTACTCGATGGCATAGCCCGGCCGCACCATGGTCGTGCGCTCGAGGCCCGGGATCGTCGCGATCAAGGCGCGCTGAACGTCTTCGGGGAGGGAGGTCGAAATTCCGTTCGGATAGACCGTCGGATCGTCGAGCCCTTCGGGCTCGAGGAAAATCTGGTGTCCCTCGCGATCGCCGAAGCGGACGATCTTGTCCTCGATCGAAGGGCAGTAGCGCGGCCCGCGGCTCTCGATCTGGCCCGAATACATCGGCGAACGGTGCACGTTCGCGCGGATCAGGTCGTGGGTGGCCGCGGTGGTGCGCGTGATCGCGCAGGACACCTGGCGGTTCTCGATCCGGTCGGTCAGCGCCGAGAATGGCTCCGGCGGGTCGTCGCCGGGCTGCAGCTCAAGGCCGGCCCAGTCGATGGTGCGGCCGTCGAGGCGGGGAGGGGTTCCGGTCTTGAGCCGGCCGAGCGTGAACCCGAGCCGAGCCAGCGTCGCCGACAGACCCAGCGCCGGCGCTTCGCCGACCCGCCCGGCCGGAATCTGCCGCTCGCCGATATGGATCAGCCCGCGAAGAAATGTCCCCGTCGTCAACACACAAGCGCCGGCGCTTATCTCGCGGCCATCTGAGAGTCGGACACCCACAGCTTTTCCACCGGTCTCGATCAGATCGTCGACTTCGGCCTCGATCACGTCGAGCTTCGCTGTTTCAGAGACCGCCCGCTGCATCGCCGCCGCGTAGAGCTTGCGGTCCGCCTGCGCACGCGGTCCGCGCACGGCGGGACCCTTGCGGCGGTTCAGCACACGAAACTGGATTCCCGCCGCGTCCGCGACCCGGCCCATGAGCCCGTCGAGCCCGTCGATCTCTCTGACCAAGTGTCCCTTGCCGAGCCCACCGATCGCCGGATTGCACGACATCGCGCCGACGGTGGCGAAGCGATGCGTGACGAGCGCCGTGCGTGCGCCGAGCCGCGCTGCGGCCGCGGCCGCTTCACAACCCGCGTGCCCGCCGCCGACGACGATGACGTCGAAACGCTGCATCACTTCCTCCAGCACGCGCGATCTATCGGAGCCGAATCGGTCCGTCAAAGCTCACACCGCGCGGACCGTTTCACGTGAAACAAAACTGCCTGCGGACAAGCCCCGTTAACCTTTCATTAACCATCTATTTGCCAATGCAAAACGAGCGGAAAATCTCGCCGAGCACCTCCTCCACGCCGATGCGCCCGGTGACACGGCCTAACGCGTTGGCGGCAATGCGCAATTCCTCGGCGACCAATTCCTCATTGCCCGTCGCCGCAATATCCACCGCGGTCTCAAGCCGCTTCAGCGCTTCAGCCAGCGCCTTTCGCTGCCGCTCCCGCGTCACCAGCGCCGGCTCGCCGCCGAGCGCTTCCGCTTCGTGCGCAAGCAAGTCGAGCAACCGCTCCATGCCCGCGCCGGTCTTGGCGGAAATCGAAGTCGACTCTTTATTCTGTATGCCTCGTTGCGCTTCCGAATCGACCAAGTCTGAACCGATCAAGTCCGCCTTTGTTCGTACCGCGATGGTCTTCGTGCCGGGCGGCGGCGCAGGCGAGGGGCCTCCCGCTTCGGTGAGCCACAACACCAAGTCGGCGGACGCAGCGCGCGCCAGCGCCCGTTTCACCCCTTCAATCTCGACCGGGTCCCTGGTCTCGCGCACACCCGCCGTATCGACCAGCACGACCGGCACTCCCTTCAGATCGAGCGCGACCTCGATTGCGTCCCGCGTCGTTCCCGGGATCGCCGAGACGATCGCCACATCGCGGTCCGCAAGCCGATTGAGGAGGGTGGACTTCCCCACGTTCGGCGGCCCGGCAATCGCCACCACGAAACCCTCCCGCAGCCGCTCGCCACGCGGCGCATCGATCAGCACCGCGCGGATCTCGCTGGCCAGCTCGCGTGCGATCTCGACTGCCGGCCGCAGCAAATCGTCGGGTACATCACCCTCATCGGAAAAATCGATCCCGGCTTCGAGCCGCGCCATGACTTCCACGAGCCTCCCACGCCAGGCTTCCACCTTTGCGGAAAGTGCTCCGCGGAATTGGGCCAGGGCCTGGCGCCTTTGCGCCTCGGTTTCGGCCGCGACCAGATCGCCCAACCCCT
>JAYUHJ010000147.1:0-5051 GCA_043767065.1 Hyphomicrobiales bacterium
TCGGCCAGATCGTTGCGCACGAAGCGCTTCAGCAGGCCCATCAGATCGCTGATTTCGTCCGGCGGCCGCGACCAGTTCTCCGCACTGAAGCTGTAGATGGTGAAAACCTTGATGCCGAGATCGCCCGCGGCCCGCACCGCTTGGCGCAGCGCCTCGACGCCGCGCCGGTGGCCCTCCCGCCGCGGCAATCCGCGCGCGGCAGCCCAGCGCCCGTTGCCGTCCATGATGACGGCGACATGCAACGGGGCGCCGGCCGAATCTTCTTCCGGCCGCGGGGCATCGTGATCGGTCATGGGGTCGGTCCGTCCTTGCTCAGACGGACATGATTTCCTTTTCCTTCTGCCCGAGCGTCTGGTCGATCTCGTGGATCGTCGCGTCGGTCGTCTTCTGCACGTCGATTTCGTGGCGCTTGATCTCGTCCTCGCTGACGTGGCCTTCCTTCTGCAGCTTCTTCAGATTGTCGATCCCGTCGCGGCGCACGTGGCGCGCGGCGATGCGGGCGGTCTCGGCGTATTTATGTGCGAGCTTCACGAGCTCCTGGCGGCGCTCCTGGTTGAGCTCCGGAATGCGCAGCCGGATCACCTCGCCCTCGGTCTGCGGGCTGAGGCCGAGATTGGCGTCACGGATCGCCTTGTCCACCGCCTTCACGTTCGAATGATCCCAGACCTGGATCGAGATCATGCGCGCCTCCGGCACGCTGACGCTGGCGACCTGATTGAGCGGCATCTTCTGTCCGTAGGCCTCGACTACGACCGGATCGAGCAGATGCGCGGAAGCTCGCCCGGTGCGAAGCCCGCCGAGTTCCGTCTTCAGTACGCCGACCGCGCCCTGCATGCGGCGCTTGATATCGGCGAGGTCGAAGGTTCCTGCTGCCATGGTTCACCTCGTCGAGAACGGGATCGGATTGTGCGAGACTTATCCGCTTAAGACTCGCACGCTTACGGCGCGACCGTCGTCGCCTTTCCCTCTCCGCGTATCGCGGCGGAAATGGCGCCCTTTTCGCGGATCGAGAATACGATGATAGGCAAGCCGGCCTCGCGGGCAAGCGCGAAGGCGGAAGCGTCCATGACCTTCAGGTCGCGCGCTAAGGCCTCGTCGTGGCTCAGCTTTTCGAAGCGCTTGGCCTTCGGATAGCGCTTGGGGTCGGCGTCGTAGACGCCATCGACGCCGGTGGCCTTGAACACGGCCTCGCAGCGCAGCTCGGCTGCGCGCAGCGTGGCGCCGGTGTCGGTGGTGAAATACGGGTTCCCGGTTCCGCCGGCGAGCACAACGATGCGGCCGGCGGAAAGATGCTTCAGCGCGCGCTGGCGCGAATAGGGCTCGCACACGCTCGGCATGCGGATCGCCGACAGCGTGCGCGCGGGCGCGCCGGCTTTCTCGAGCGCCGCCTCGAGCGCGAGCGCGTTCATCACGGTCGCCAGCATGCCCATCTGGTCGGCAGTGGGGCGGTCGATGCCAGTGCCGGCGAAATTAGCCCCGCGCAGAAAATTTCCGCCTCCGACCACGACGGCGATCTGCACGCCGAGCTTTTTGGTCTTGGCAAGATCCGCCGCGATGCGGGCGAGCGTCGGCGCGTGGAGCCCGAACGGCTCCTTGCCCATCAGCGCCTCGCCCGAAACCTTGACGAGGACGCGGCGATAGCGGGGCTTGCCCATGGCCTCGTTTCCGGGAGCTCAGTTAGACTTCGCGGCCGCAGCCACCTCGGCGGCGAAATCCTGCTCCTGCTTCTCGATTCCCTCGCCCAGAGCGTAGCGCACAAAGCCCTTGATGGCGACCGGAGTGCCGATTTTGCCCTCGGATTCCTTGACCGCCTGGGCGACCGATTTCGCGGAGTCGTGGATATAGGCCTGATCGGCTAGGCAAACCTCCTTGTAGAAGGTCTTCAGCCCGCTCTCGACGATCTTCTCGACCACGTTGTCGGGCTTGCCCGTAGCCTTGGCCTTGTCTGCGAGCACGCCGCGCTCACGCGCAACGACAGCCGGATCGATGCCCTTGGCGTCGACCGAGAGCGGGCTCGCGGCCGCCACATGCATCGCGATCTTGCGCGCGAGCTCTATCAGCTCTTGCTTGTTGCCCTTGGACTCGAGCGCCACCATCGTGCCGATCTTGCCGAGCCCTTCGGCCACCGAATTGTGCATATAGAGGCCGACCACGCCCTCTTTCACTTCCAGGACAGCCGCGCGGCGCAGCGTCATGTTCTCGCCGATCTTGGCGATCGACGCCGTCAGCGCTTCGGCGACGGAAAGATTCCCGACCTTCGCCGCTTTGATTTTTTCTACGTCCGTTCCGACCCGGGAAGCGACCTGCGCGATCATCTTCACCAGGCCCTGGAACTCTTCGTTGCGCGCGACGAAGTCGGTCTCCGAATTCACCTCGACCAGCACGCCCTTGCCGCCTTCGACGACGGCGCCGATCAGACCCTCGGCCGCAACGCGGCCGGCTTTCTTCGCTGCCTTCGAGAGCCCCTTTGAGCGCAACCAGTCGACCGCGGCCTGAATATCGCCCTTGGTCTCATTGAGCGCCGTTTTGCAATCCATCATGCCGACGCCGGTAAGCTCGCGCAGCTCCTTCACGAGACTCGCGGTGATTTCAGCCATGACCGATCACTCGGTCTCGGCGGCGAGCTTCTTTGCCGCCTTGATCCAGCCTTCCATGCGCGCCGGCAGGCCGATAATGTCGCCGATCTTGGCCGCGTCCTTCTTGCCGAGCGAGGCGACCTGCGAGAAATGAAACATGCCGATCTCGTTGAGCTGCTTCTCGATGTCCGGACTGATGCCGTGCAGCTTCTTGAGGTCGTCGGGCGGCCCATGCGGGCCCGGCAGCGGCTCGAACTTCTCCCATTCGGCCTTCGGCGCCTCGATGATCGACTCTGCCGGCGGCTTCTCGGCGGCACCTAGATCGACCCCCGCCTCGCCCTGGGCGCGCGAAATGCCGTCGATCGCGGCTTTGGCCACGAGATCGCAATAGAGCGCGATCGCCCGCCCGGCGTCGTCGTTGCCCGGGATCGCGAACGTGATGCCGTCGGGATTGGAATTGGTATCGACGATGGCCGCGACCGGAATATTGAGGCGCTTGGCCTCCTTGATCGCGATCTCTTCCTTGTTGGTGTCGATCACGAACAACAGGTCCGGAACCCCGCCCATGTCGCGGATGCCGCCCAGCGAGCGCTCGAGCTTTGCCTTTTCGCGCGCCATCGTGAGCCGCTCTTTTTTCGTGTAAGCGGCGCCGGCGTCGGTTCCGATCATTTCCTCGATCTTCTTCAGGCGCGCGATCGAGTTGGAGATCGTCTTCCAGTTGGTCAGCGTGCCGCCGAGCCAGCGCGAATTGACGTAGTATTGCGCCGAGCGCTTGGCCGCGTCGGCGATGCCTTCGGAAGCCTGCCGCTTGGTGCCGACGAACAGAATGCGGCCGCCCTTGGCGACCGTATCGGCGATCGCCTGCAGCGCGCGCGCCAGCAGCGGCACCGTCTGGGCGAGATCGATGATGTGGATGTTGTTGCGGGTGCCGAAGATGAACGGAGCCATCTTCGGATTCCAACGATGCGATTGATGACCGAAATGAACGCCAGCTTCCAACAGCTGGCGCATGCTGAAGTCGGGCAGCGCCATTTTACTTCTCCGGTTAGCCTCCGCGGACCGAGCCAGGCGTTTGCCCAGCACCGGATGCCGGCCTGTCTCCAGGCAAGCGAGTCCGCGTGCGAGATGGGCGGGTGTATAGCCATGCAAGCACCGCATGGCAAGGCGCGCTACGCCGGCATCGGAAACAGCCACTTCAGCAGCAAATGCATCGCCAGGATCACGGCGGAAAAGACCGACAGCAGCAATGCGAAATACAGCCGCGGTGAAATCCGCGTCTGCGGCTTCTCGCCCGGCCCGAACGCCCAATTGATGTTTTTCTCGGGCTCCGTGAATAAATAGCAGGCCCCTACCGCGCCCCAGGTGACGACGAGCTGCAGCGGCATCGCGCGCGGGTCATAGCCGTAGCGCCACAGCATCC
Source organism: Hyphomicrobiales bacterium (assembly GCA_043767065.1). Lineage (GTDB taxonomy): Bacteria > Pseudomonadota > Alphaproteobacteria > Rhizobiales > Xanthobacteraceae > JAHFPN01. Next base: position 3,997 of record JAYUHJ010000147.1, read on the forward strand.
AGAGCATGGTCGGCGGCAGTGCCAAGTGGAACAGCGACAGCGAGCGCAAGAACCGCGTGTATTTCGGATCGAACATGTAGCCGGCGATCCCGATGGTCCGGCCACCGCTCATAAAATCGACCGCCCAGAGGATTTCGAGCGGCAGCACTCCGACCGCCGGCATGCTCGCGAGCAACGGGCTCTCGAAGATCACCGCCAGGACGATGCAGGCGAAGGCGATGTCCGACAGCCAGAGGTAGTTGGATGGGCCATAGGCCCGCCAATAGACCGCGGCGATCAGAACCAGCGCGGCGGCGTACAGCAGCTTGACCCAGAGGTCTATCGCCGCCTCAGCCACGTCACAGCGCCCGAACTTCGATTACGCCCGGAACCACGCGCATGGCCCCGGCGATCTGCGGCGAAATGGAATAGCGCCCCGGAAGCCGGATTTCGACCTCCAAGCGGTCGGCGAGCTGCACAACGATCAGCACCTCGCCGGCCCCCTCGCCCTTGCCGTTTCCGCCGTTCAGGCGCTTGGCGAGCAGTTCGATCGGCTCGGCGGAATTCAGGATCACCCGCAGGCCGCGCTGGTTCCGCGCCGCGACGCTATCGAGCGCTTCGACGTTATGGATGCGCACGCGCACGTCCTCGCCCTGCAACTCGGCGCCGACTTGCAGCAGCACCGCGGCGCCCGGCTCCAGGATGTCGCGAAATTGCGCGAGCCCCTCCTGGAAGATCACCGCCTCGAAATGCCCGGTCGGATCGGAGAAACCGAGGATGCCGATCTTGTTCCCGGTCTTGGTGCGCCGCTCGACGCGCGAGACTACGCTGGCGGCGAGCCGGCCCGCGCTGACACCGTTCCTCACCGACTTGGCGAATTCGATCCAGGGCTGTACCTGCAACCGCCGGAGCGCCGTCGCGTAGTCGTCGAGCGGATGGCCCGAGAGGAAATAGCCGACCGCTTCGTATTCGCGCTTGAGCCGCTCGGCCGGAAGCCACGGCTCGAGTTCCGGAACCCGCAATGCGACCTTGGCGCCGCCGCCGCCGAACAGCTCATTTTGCCCCGTGGCCGCGTC
>JAYUHJ010000148.1:0-2113 GCA_043767065.1 Hyphomicrobiales bacterium
ATCGCACCGGCGCTGCGCATTGGCTATCTCGTCGCGAACTGGCCGCTGATGAGCCGCATCCTCGCCATCAAGAGCGACGGCGGGTCCGGCGCTCTCGAGCAGATGGTGCTCGCGGAATATTGCCGCGAACACTTCGATGCCCATGTGCACACACTCAGACAAGCGTTGCGCCGCAAGCTCGATGTGATGATCGAAACCCTGCGCGCGCATTTCGGTCCCGAGGCCGAGTTCGAAGATCCCGCGGGTGGCATTTTCCTCTGGGTGAAACTGCCCGGCGGCGTTGACACTACGCGCCTGGCGCAAGTTGCACTGGACTCAGGTGTGGCGATCAACCCGGGCGCCGAGTGGATGACCGATGCCGCTGCCGGGCGGACGCGGCTGCGGCTGTGCTTCGCCCACCCCCCCGAGCAGGTTATTCGCGACGGCGTCGCCAGGCTGGCCGAGGTCTGCCATCGCGAGTTTGGCGTGCCCGCGCGCGGCGCAAAAGAACACCGCTAATCGCGGGCAGCAAGCACGCGCGCTCATGCGGCAAGCGCCGGCTTGCGGCCGAACCACGGTCGCGCCGCTTCGAGCTGGGCGCCCAGGCGAATCAGCGTGGCTTCGTCGCCAAATCGGCCGACCAGTTGCACCGCCAGCGGCAATCCGGCCGTGCTTTGACCCAGCGGCAGCATCAGCGCGGGCTGGCCGGTGAGATTGAACCAAACCGTGAATGGCGAGAAATTGAATACGCGGCGCCAGTATTCGTTCACGTCATTCATCATCATATCGAGCCAGCCGAGCTTCACCGCCGGCGAACTCAGTCCCGGCGTCAGCAGCACATCCCACTGCGCATGGAACGCGGCCATCTGCCGCCCGAGACGGTGCGCCGTTTGCGTGGCGCGAACGTAATCAGGGGCGCTGATGTTCTCGCCCATTTTCGCGGTCAGCCAGGTAATGCGCTCCACTTCGCCTTCGCGTGCCGGGCGCCCGGCGCTCGGGTGGCCGGCGAGGTTCACGACCGCATTCGCCGAAGCCAGTGTGAGAAAAGTCGGCACGACCGCGGCGCGGTCGATCTCGGGGTCACGCTCCTCGACCTGGTGGCCGAGATCAGCGCAAAGCTTCACGGTCTCGGCAAGGAGCCGCAAACATTCCGGATCGACTTTGGCGCCGTTCGGCGCCGCGGCGGTCCACGCGATCTTCAGATTGCCCGGATGCGCGCCGGCTTCCTTCAGATATGGGCCCGCTGGCGGCGGCGCGACGTACGGATCTCCCGGCCCTGCCCCGCACGTCGCGTCGAGCAAGGCAGCGCTGTCGCGAATACTGAGCGTCACCGCGTGCTCGGTCGAGGCGCCACCCAAGCCTTCGCCCAGGAAGGGTGCGAACGTGTTACGGCCACGCGTCGGCTTCAGCCCGACCACGCCGCAGCACGCGGCCGGTGCGCGAATGGAGCCGAATCCGTCCGAGGCATGCGCCATCGGCAGCAGGCGTGCGCCGACGGCTGCGGCGGCCCCGCCGCTCGAACCGCCTGAAATGTGCGCGACGTTCCACGGATTGCGTGTCGGGCCGTAAAGCTGTGGTTCGCAAGTGAGCGAGAGCCCAAGCTCGCAGGTATTGGTTCGCCCGAAAATGACCAGCCCTGCGCGCTTGAGCCGTTGCACGTGCTCGCTGTCAGCAGCCGATGGCGGCGTATCAGCAAAGAAGCGGGAGCCCCGCGTCATGCGCACCCCCGCAACCGGCGAGGTCAGATCCTTCATCAGATAAGGCACGCCGCGAAACGGCCCGTCAGGGAGTCCGTCCGCGATTGCTTTGCGCCCATAGTCGTAGAGCTTCATGATCACCGCGTTGATCGCCGGATTGCGCGCTTCGACGCGCTCGATCGCCGCGTCGAGGAGTTCGTCGGCGGTCACCTCCTTGCGCCGCAGGAGATCGGCAAGTCCCAGCGCGTCGTAGTGTTCGTATTCGGCAAAACTGCTCATCGCGTTTCCTCCGGGAATGGGGCAAGGTTAAAGGTGATAGTCAAAAGAGGAAAGCAAATTCAGGAGACGGTCTCTTGTCTGCCAAGACCTGATGCCCATGGTACTGCCGCAGACGCACCCGGAGATTCGGCCACATCCAAGAAGCCAGCCTTTATGAT
>JAYUHJ010000149.1:0-2102 GCA_043767065.1 Hyphomicrobiales bacterium
TTCGCCGCCGAGGAGGGCAAGCGCGTGCGCGCGGTCTCGGCCGACGCGATCCGGCTGCTGACCGGATTTCGCTGGCCCGGCAACGTGCGTCAGCTCGAAAACGCCGTCTTCCGCGCGGTGGTACTGGCCGAGACCGACGAGATCGGCGCGGCCGAGTTCCCGCAAATCGCAGCCCAGGTGCCCGGCTTCGAGGTCCAGGTGCCGCCGATGGCGCCCAGTGGAGCGCGGCCGGCCGAGCCGATTATGATCCTCGATTCGCCGGCGACCGTGCCGGGGGCATCGGAAGCGCTCGCGTTCCTGGGCCCGGACGGCCATGTGCGTCCGCTCGAGGAAATCGAGGCCGAGGCGATCCGCACGGCAATCGCGCGCTATCACGGCCGCATGACCGAGGTCGCCCGCCGGCTCAAGATCGGCCGTTCCACCCTCTACCGGAAGCTGAAGGATCTGGGCTTGGAGACCGAGGCGGATGCCGCCGTGGCCGATGTGGCGGCCGAGTAACGCTCGCAATCCTTTGACCCGCCTGGGCCTGGAAAGACTTGATTCCCCGGCCCTGAGACTGCCACAACCCCTATCCTAAGATCGGGTCCGCTGAGCGCAGGAGAGGCCATGCTACGGGCATTGTGGGGGAAGTTCACAGCGGCAGTCGGCGGCGAGAATCGCGAGCCCATGAGCCCCGGTCGCATGAGCGCCTTCGTCGCGGGCTTCGGCCTGCTGGCGCTGATCGGGATTTTCCTGTTCTCCGCGGATCGCGATTTCACCGGCTTTCGCGCGGCCAACACCGCAGCGGTCGCGCAAACACCCGCGGCGGTTACCCAGCGCGTCGAAGACAATATCCCGACGCCGGAGCCCGCCGGCGTCCCGCCGCTCACGCTGGCCGATCTCGCGCGCGAAGGCGGCGACAAATGGATCGCGTCGCAGGTGCCAACGCCGGAGCCGGCCGGCGTGGCGCCGATCACGCTCAAGGATGTCGGACCCGCCACGGCGAGCACGTCCACTCCTGCGCGGCCTGCGACCGCGGCACAGCCCGAGGCTCCGCTCAGCGGCAAGGATCTCGTGAAGGCGCCGGTCGCGGCCACGCTGGCGTCCACCGAAACGGTAATCGCCGAGAAGCTTCGCGATCTCCTGGCGCTGCGCGGCGAGCGCTATTTCAGTCGCAAGAACGAACGTGCAGCGGCCGAGCAATTCTATCGCGACCGCGGCTTCGTTCCGCTCTGGGTCGAGAAGGGCGCCGAGACCGCGCGCGCCACCGCCGCGATCGCGTACCTGAGGGGCGTCGAAGCCGACGGCCTCGATTCCGCCGATTATCCGATGCCGAACTTCAAGGCCATCGCCGACGCCGACGGCCTCGCCGAGGCCGAGCTCAAATTCACCGCCGCGATCTTCGACTTCGCGCGCCATGCGCAGACCGGCCGCGTGCACTTCTCGCGCATCACCTACGATATTCTCTATTACCCGACCGCGCCGGAGCCCGCCGAAGTGCTCGCCCGGTTAGCCGGGGCCAGGAACGTGGCCGAGGCGCTCGACGGCTATCAGCCGCCGCACGATGCTTACAAGGCGCTCAAGGCCAAGCTCGCCGACGCACGCGGCCGCGCCGCCGATGTGGGCCCAAAACCGATTCCGGGCGGCCCGCTGCTCAAGGTCGATCCGAAGAAGCCGATGCGCGACGCGCGCGTGGCGCTGTTGCGCGAGCGGCTCGGGGTCCCCGGCGACGACACCTATGACAAGCCGCTCTCAGAGGCGGTGAAAAAATTCCAGACCCAGCGCAAGCTGTCGCCGACCGGCAATCTGAATCAGGCAACCATCGACGCGCTCAACCCGCCGAGCCGCGAGCGCGATGCCGACGTCATCATCGCCAACATGGAACGCTGGCGCTGGGCGCCGCGCGACCTCGGCAAGGTCCACGTGATAGTCAATATCCCCGACTACACGCTGAAGGTCGTGCGCGACAATCAGATGGTCTGGACCACGCGGATCGTGGTCGGCAAGCCGGGCAACTTGGCGACCCCGATCACCAGCGCGATGATGACGCACATCACCGTCAACCCGACCTGGAACGTGCCGCCCTCGATCATCCAGAACGAGTACCTGCCGGCGCTGCAGCA
>JAYUHJ010000150.1:0-5021 GCA_043767065.1 Hyphomicrobiales bacterium
CCGCGCACATCGTTCTCGCCGACCTCGACCTCACCAGTGTGAAGGCCCGCGCGGATTTCGATTCCAAGCGACCGAATCGCGGCGATAAGTGCAAGCGAGCACTCTATTGCTCGCCCCGGCCCGTCGAACGTAGCAAGAAATCCATCGCCGAGTGTCTTGACCTCGACCCCCCGGAAGCGGGCCAATTCACGGCGGAATATCGAATTATGGGCGTCGAGCAGCTCGCGCCAACGTCTGTCCCCGAGTGCCTCCGCGTGCTTGGTCGAGTCGACGATATCGGTCAGCAGAACCGTCGCCAGGGTGCGCTCGCCGCCAATCGCAGGCTTCACGCCCGTGAGAAATTCGGCGACCTCGTTGGTTATCTGATCGACGTCGTCGCCAAGGTACGGCAGATGATTGATTCCCGGCAATTCCAGAAGCCGAGCATTCGGGATGCTTTTCGCCAATTGCCGTCCGCCCTCGACATTCACTACCGGGTCCTGCGTACGGTGGATCACGAGCGTCGGTACGCGCACGTAGGGCAGGATCCCGGAGATATCGATCATGCTGTTCATGCGCATCAACGCTATAACGGCGGCTGGGCTCGCGCTGACGCGTTCTCTTCGCGCCCACCATTCCCGAAAGGCAGGATCATCTTTTTTTGTCGGCGCCCAGGTCGTAATATTGGCGCCCGTCCCCCATTTGCTTTCGACATATTCGTAGAAGGCTTCCAATCGCTCTGCAGTCGGAAACCACGAGCTGAACTTCGCAAAAGCGCCGCACAGAACCAGCGCCTGACACCGCTCGGGATAGGTGGCTGCGAACAGCGTCGCCAGTGAGCCGCCTTCCGAAAGGCCGTATACGGCCGCGCGCTTTGAGTCCGCGGCGTCCATCACCGCCCGGACGTCATCCATGCGTTCATCCATAGTCGGAAGGGGTTCGACGCGGTCAGACAGGCCCGTGCCGCGTTTGTCGAACGCTATGACGCGGGCGAAACTAGCGAGTTTGCGGAGCCAGCGGGCGAAGGACGGCTCCTCCCAATAATTCTCGATATTCGAAATAAATCCGGGAACAAATACGAGATCGATCTGGCCCTCGCCGAAGACCTGGTAGGCGACGTGGACATTGCCGCTTTTTGCGTATCGCGTGACCGGATGCACGGAGGCCCTCTCGATCAGTATATCAACCAGTCTGTGGTGCCGACGGCAGGGGTCGAACCTGCAAGGGGGTTTCCCCCCGAGGGATTTTGCTGTCCTTTGCTCTAATGTAGCCTATTGATATTGTGATATGTTTCGCCGCTTAGTAAGTGCAAACTCGAAGAGCTTGCAGCAATGACGAGCAAGCATGGTGAGGGGTTCGGCTTCGCGGCCGCCCACGATGCGCCGATCCCCTACATCCAAAGGATTCGCGATTACTATCTGGCGCTGGGCTATGGCGCGCCCTACGAGTGGGCACACTATGCGCAGGTGCCTTTCCAGCCTTTGCGCAAGCCGCTCGCGCAAAGCCGGATCGCCCTAGTCACCACCGCGGCGCCCTATCAGCCCGACAAGGGGGATCAGGGCCCGGGCGCGCCCTATAACGCCGCCGCAAAATTCTACACCGTCTATTCCGGCGATACGTCGAAGGACCATGACCTGCGCATTTCGCACGTCGCCATCGATCGCAAGCACACGACCGCCGAGGACTCCGGCAGCTATTTCCCCCTGCCTGAGTTGCGACGCACCGCAGAGCGCGGCCGCATCGGGTCCGTCGCATCGCGTTTTCATGGTCTGCCGACCAACCGCAGCCATCGAACTACACTCGAGACCGACTGCCCTGAAATCGTCGCCCGCTGCAAGGCCGATGGTGTCGATGCCGCAATCCTGGCCGCCAATTGTCCGGTTTGTCACCAGAGCGTGAGCCTGGCCGCGCGCATGCTGGAGGAAAATGGAATAGCGACCGTCGTGATGGGCTGCGCCAAGGACATCGTCGAATATGTCGGCGTGCCGCGCTTGCTGTTCTCGGACTTCCCGCTCGGCAATGCGGCGGGCCGGCCGAACGACCCGAGCTCGCAGGCTGTCACCCTCGAGCTTGCTCTAGCGGTACTGGAGGCGGCGCCGGCCGCGCGCACGACCGTGCAGTCGCCGCTCGTCTGGAGTGCAAGTCCCGACTGGAAGCTCGATTTCCAGAATGTTGCCCGCATGCCGCCCGAGGAGATTGCGCGCCGGCGTGCGGACTTCGACAAACAGAAGACGGTGGCTAAGGGCCTGCGCGAGGATCTTGGACCCGCCAAATCCGAGGCCGAGACGGCAATCGCTTGAGCAAGCTCCTCCCCTGATTTGGTGCCGACGGCAGGAGTCGAACCTGCAAGGGGGTTTCCCCCCGAGGGATTTTAAGTCCCATGCGTCTACCAGTTCCGCCACGTCGGCGCGGGGCGGACGATACGCGGGCAGTGCCTCTTGCTCAATCGGCCCACGCGTGTGGGCAGCCGGGCGCTTTCGCGCATGGCACCCTTGCGCTGCGGGATGCTGTGCTTAGCCGTACACATGTATGATCCGCCGCCCGCCGAGAACTCCCCGATGTTTCCGACCACAGTCGCCGGCAGCCTGCCGAAACCCGCCTGGTTAGCCGAGCCGAATCGCCTGTGGGCGCCGTGGCGGCTTTCGGGTGACGCGCTCGCCGAGGCCAAGCGCGACGCCACGATCCTCGCGCTCAAGGAGCAGGAGGACGCCGGCATCGACATCGTTTCCGACGGCGAGCAGTCGCGCCAGCATTTCGTCCACGGTTTCGTCGAATTCGTCGAGGGTATCGACTTCGAGCACAAGGTCGAGATCGGCATCCGCGGCGACCGCTACAAGGCCATGGTGCCGCAGGTGGTGAGCCAGCTTCGCCTCAAGGGCCGGGTGCACGCGACCGAGGCACGGATTGCGCGCGCGCATACGAAACGCAAATTGAAATTCACCCTCCCCGGCCCCATGACCATCGTCGACACAGTGGCCGACCGCCACTATGGCGACCGCGTGAAAATGGCGATGGCGTTCGCGGCGCTACTCAACGAAGAAGCGCGCGCGCTCGAAGCCGACGGCGTCGACGTGATCCAGTTCGACGAGCCGGCCTTCAATGTCTACATGGGCGAGGTGAACGAGTGGGGCATCGCGGCGCTCGAACGCGCGGCGCAGGGCCTGAAATGCACCACCGCCGTGCACATCTGCTACGGCTACGGCATCAAGGCCAATATCGACTGGAAGGCGACGCTGGGCGACAAGTGGCGGCAGTACGAAGAGATTTTTCCGGCACTGGCAAAGAGCAAGATCGATCAAATTTCGGTCGAGTGCATCCACTCGCATGTGCCGATCGAACTGCTGCGGCTCTTGAAGGGTAAGGACGTGCTCGTGGGCGCGATCGATGTCGCGAGCGATACGATCGAAACGCCGGAAGAAGTCGCCGGCGTGCTCGCCGAGGCAGCGAAATACGTGCCGAAGGAAAAGATTATCGCCTGCACCAATTGCGGCATGGCGCCGATGCGGCGCGAGATCGCGGCTGCCAAGCTTGAAGCACTGGCAAAAGGCGCGGCGCTGGCGAGGAAGCGGCTGGAGTAAATCGTGTCCCGGATGCGGTGCAGCGCGAAGCGGTGCACCGCTGATCCGGGACCCATTGACCGCGAGTTTGGTAGATGCCGCGTCGCTTCTTTGTCTACATCCTTGCCAGCAGACGAAACGGAACGCTTTACGTCGGCGTCACGAGCTATCTCATTCAAAGAATTGCAGCGCACAAGGCGAAATCGATCCCCGGATTCACTCAGAAGTATCGAGTCGATCGCCTGGTCTATATCGAAGAATACTCCTCGATTCTGGAAGCTCGCACCCGCGAACGCACGTTGAAGCGTTGGCGCCGCGCCTGGAAGATCGCGCTGATCGAGAAAGCAAATCCTGAGTGGCGCGACCTATACGACGACTACATGGCTTGACAACGTCGAACGCTGCCTGGGTCCCGGGTCTGCAGCGCACCACTTCGTGGCGCGCTGCGCCCGGGACACGAATTACCGCTCCGCCCTTCGCACCACGTCCATTAGTTCCGCGACCTTCTTGCGCTGCTCGCGCCGGTCGCCGCTTTTGATCGCATGGTCGACGCAATGCGCGATATGGTCGGAGAGCACTTCCTCCTCGACGCGCCGCAGCGCCGCGCGCACCGCGGAAATCTGTGTGACGATATCGATGCAATAGCGGTCATCCTCGACCATGCGCGCGAGCCCACGCACCTGACCCTCGATCCGGCCGAGCCGTTTCAGACTTGAGGACTTGGCTTCCTTGCGCATGCGGTCTATATACCCCCTGGGGGTATTAAGGACAAGCCCATGGCGCACGCTTCGCACGATCACGGCCCGGCGCCTCAAACGCCCGCGGCTGCCGACCTCGCGGTCGACCCCGTGTGCGGCATGCAGGTCGATCCGCACACCGCGAAGCATCGCGCCGAGCATGCGGGCCGCACCTACTATTTCTGCTCCTCCGGATGCCGCAAGAAATTCGCCGCCGATCCGAAGCGCTATCTCGGCGACGCCGCGCCGGCCGCACCCGTGCCCGAGGGCACGATCTACACCTGCCCGATGCATCCACAAATCCGGCAGGTCGGCCCCGGCGCCTGCCCGATCTGCGGCATGGCACTCGAGCCGTTGATCGTCACCGCCGAGAGCGGGCCGAACCCCGAGCTCGTCGATATGCGGCGGCGCTTCTGGATTGGGCTCGTTCTTACGCTGCCGGTGATCCTGGTCGAAATGGGCGGACACCTGACCGGGATCACGGAGTATCTAGGCACACCGCTTGGCAATCGAATTCAGTTTGTATTCGCAACGCCGGTCGTGCTGTGGGCCGGCTGGCCTTTCTTCGTGCGCGGTTGGCAATCGCTGGTTACCCGCAACCTCAACATGTTCACGCTGATCGCGCTCGGCACCGGCGTCGCCTGGATCTACAGCGTGATCGCGACAGCCTTTCCCAGCGTCTTCCCGCCGGCCTTCCGCGACCATCATGGCGGCGTCGCGGTTTATTTCGAGGCCGCCGCAGTCATCA
>JAYUHJ010000151.1:0-4997 GCA_043767065.1 Hyphomicrobiales bacterium
CGCCGCCGACCGCCTGATCGTCGAATCGCCGACCGAGGAAGGCATCGTGCTGATCCGCGCCTTCGTGCGCGAGCGCGGCGAGCGCGAAGCGGTGCTCGCGCGGCTCAGCCAGGCCTATTGCGGCAACGCGGGCTGAGACGGGAATTCTGCGGAGGAAATTTCAAAGGATCGGTTTGTTGATAATTCGCCTCTAGTCAAGAGCGGACATGCAGTGTCGAGTCGAGCACGGCGCCCGGCAAAAAAAGTAAATATAGAAGCAACTCATCTTTTTGGAGCTGAAGGAAACCCCGCGCGAGTCGTCGCGCTAATCAGTGCGTTCAGATCGGCCTTGGCGTCGTCGTAGACGACAACTGCGATCTTTTCCTTCAGCAACACATCGACTTTGATAACTCCTGCAACGTCCTCAAGTGATTTTTTTACGTTGAACGCGCAGACGACGCAGACCATCTTTTCAACGGCCAAGGTGATTGTTCGCTCACCTGCGGAGGCTGCCATTGAGGTGGCGAACAGAGCAAAGGCCAAGGTAGCGGATGTAGTGAGCTTTTTCATTGGGCGTTTCCCTTGCGCATCAACTCGCCGCATTCAAATTGCCAATTCAGGTATCCAAATCAAAACGGCGTTCAACATATAGAGGCCCATCACGATCAGTATGAGTCCGCCCGCGATCTCGAAGCCGCGCCGGTATCGGGCGAGACTGGTTAGGTTTTCAAGCCAGCCAACCGCGAAGGCCCCAATTGCAACGGGGACGGCGCGACCGAGAGCAAACGCGAGAAGCAAAACCACGCCGAGCACGACCGAACCGATTGCGGCCGTCACGCCAAGCAGCACGGCCAACGCCGGTGTGCAGAAAGGGCATATCGCGATTGCAAACGGAATTCCGAGAAGGAAGGCGCCCCACGCGGCAGTCGGGCGGCTTGCCCGAAAGCCGAACGACGGCACCGGAATCCGAAGCCATCCCGCCCACACAAGACCGAGCACGATCAACAACGGCCCGAGAAACAACCCCCAGCCTCTTCCCATGACTTCAGCGGCCCATTTGCCACCCAGTCCGGCAATGAAACCGAGAACGACATGCGTGAGAATCATGCCGAGAATAAACATGGCGCCGAAGAGCAGCGCCTGGCCTTTGTCGCGGCCTCTCGTCACATACGCAAGCGACACCGGGATGGAAGCCAGAGCCACCGGATTGAAGCTGAACGCAAGACCGGCAAGGAATGCGACGCCTGCGGCGGCAAAACCAGCCTGCTCGATCGCCTGACGCAGCGCCTCCGCATCCATCAGGGCTGCGCTCCATTTCGCTCGATCAGCGCCTCACGTAGCTGGGCCACGGTCGGCATCGAAGTGAAGACCAGTTCCCCGTCTATGACGATGGAGGGGAGCGTAAGCACGCCGAGCGCCACCGCGTGGTCGAGATCGTCGAGAATGCTCACTTCATGCCATTCGAGGTCCTTCACCGCCTCCTGCGCTGCTGTGCGAAGCCTGGCGTGCGCGGCAACGCATTCGGAGCAACTGGGGGTATAGAACATCTCGACTTTCATGGATTACTGCACCGGCATCGAGGTGTTGGCCTGTTCTAAAGCGGCGATGATGGTGCATTCCTTGACCGGATGCGTTTCGTTCGCGCATTCCGCAATCAGTTGATCGAGCGCTTTAGACATCGCTTTCATCGCGCGAATCTTGTTTTCGATTTGCAATTTCTTCTCGATCGCGCGCGTCCGAACGTCCCCGCAACAGGCCTTGTCGCGCCCCCGCAACACAAGCAGCTCGCGGATTTCGGCGAGCGTGAAGCCACATTGCTGGGCGTGCTTGATGAAATGGATGCGCCGGGCAGAGTCCTTGTCATACAGGCGGTAACCGGCAGGGCTCTTCCCGGCGGGTTTAACCAGCCCTTCCTGCTCGTAGTACCGCAGCGTGTCGTTGCTGACGCTTGTCAGCGCCGCCAATTTTCCGATGGTGAACATGCAGTCTCTCCGGCCCTGTTCTGGACCCTGGAGTATACTCCAGGGTCAAGCGCTGAGAGGGGTTTTTAGGCCGCCTTTGGCACCGGCACGTTCACAATCGGCTGACCGACGCTGCGAATGGCGTCGAAAAACAAGCGCGGAGTTCCCCAGAGCGAATTAATAAAAATCGCCGTGACGCTGACCGCCATAGCCACCATCGCCCAGACCGGGTGAATTAAGCCGGTGGCTGCAAGCGGAATGCCCATGCCATTGAAGAGGAAAGCAAGAGTGACGTTCTGGACCATCTTGCCGTAGCTCCGGCGGCTGATATCGCGGGCAATCGGGATTGCGGCCAACCGATTCGAAAGGATGATGATGTCTGCCGACTCGATCGCTATATCCGTGCCGCCGCCCATGGCGATGCCGATATCAGCTTGCATAAGAGCGGGGGCGTCGTTGATGCCGTCGCCAACCATCGCGACTCGGGCCTTGGTCTGAAGCTCTCGCACGAAACTAGCTTTTTCCTGTGGCAGTACGCCCGCGTGCACCTCGTCGATGCCGACCTCGCGGCCAACCCGCTGCGCCGCCCGCTCGTTATCGCCCGTGACGAGGATCGTCTTGAGCCCCGCATTGCGCAGCGCAGCGACGGCCTGAACGGCGTCCGGTCGGACCGTATCGCCCAAGGCGAGAATGCCCAGCGCCCGCCCATCCCGCGCGATGCCAATCACCGTCCGGCCCGCTTTCTCAAGCGTGTCGATCCGGGCATCTAGTCGCGTGAGATCGATATGATGCTCGACGAGAAACCGCGGGCTCCCGACCAAAGCCTCACGACCGCCGATGATCGCGTGGACACCCTTTCCAGGAAACGCCTCGAAGGATTCGACATCGGGGGGCGTTGCGCCGCGCGCGAAAGCTGCCTCGACCACGGCCTTTGCCAGCGGATGCTCCGATGACGCCTCGGCGGCGGCAGCGATGGCAAGAAGCTCTTGTTCGCTCACGTCGATCGCTTCGATCTCGCGAACAACGGGACGGCCTTCGGTGAGCGTGCCGGTCTTGTCGAGCACGATTTGCCTGACCAAGCGGAAGCCCTGGAAGGCTTCGCCGGTGCGCATCAGGATGCCGTGTTCAGCGGCCTGACCGGCCCCGCGGACGATGGAAAGCGGCGCGGAAATCCCAACCGCGCATGGATAGCCCATGACCAGGACGCTCAGGCCCGCGAACACTGCGCGTTCGATATCGGCTTGGCCGCTGGCGAGCCAGGTACCGGCCAGCCAGCCGACGAAGGCAAGGGCCGCGATCACAAGGACCGTCGGCGTGTAAACGCGCAGCACCCGGTCTACGACGTGAAGGATGCCGGGTTTCAGAGCCCGCGCGTCTTCGACATGTCGGATCACCTGATTGAGGAAACTGCCCTCGCCAATTGCCGCGACGCGAACAAGGAGCGTGCCGGTGCCGTTGATCGATCCGCCAATGACGGAATCGCGCTCGGCTTTCTCGACGGGAATCGACTCGCCGGTCACCAACGATTGATCAACGCCCGAATGGCCGCTGACGACGGTGCCGTCGCCGGGGATGCGCTCGCCAGGGCGAACCCGTACAAGATCGCCGACCTTCACTTCCTCGATCGGCAGTTCAAATTCCTGCGTACCCCGTATGACGCGGGCAGTCTGCGGTTGCAGGTCCAAAAGCCTTTTTACCGCCTGCGAGCTGCGGGTCTTGACGATGAGCGACAGCCATTCCGAGAAGATGTGATAGGTGCCGACCATCACCGCGACGGCAAAGAACGGTGCCGTCGGATAGCCTGGCCGATTGAGAATAAGCCCGATGAGGCCCCCCGCAATGCCCGCAAAAGCGCCGATCTCCAGCAGCACATGCTGGTTCAGGATGCCGCGCCGCAACGCCTGAAATGCCATGTAAAGAATGTGCCGCCCGACGCCAAAGACCAACGCCAAAGCCAGCGCGCCGGTAAGCCAGGGAGCGGCCTCCGTTAAATAGCCTTGCAAATTGAGATAGAGCAGCGTCAGCGCCATCACGGTGAGACCACCGGCCGCGCCAATCGCCGTCCAAAGCCCGCTCGACCGCAGAACCAGGAAAACGAAAACGCCAAGGCTGAGGCACACCAAGGCCGGCAAAAAACCGATCCAACCGACGGCCGGATCGGCGATGATGGGAATCGAAGCAACGCTCAGCGCGACGGCGACGACGAAGCGGCGGGCCTCGCGCACCAGATCGCGCTCTTCTTCTTCGAAGGCCCGGAGCTTGCGGGGATCGGAGATGGTGTAGCCGATGTCGCGCAGAGTTTGCAGCAATTGCTCCGGTCGGGCGACGGTCGGATCGTATTCGATCAGCGCCTGCTCGTGGGTCAGGCTTACGGCCACCTTGTCAACTCCGGGTAATCGACCGAGCGCCTTCTCGATGGTGCCGGTGCAGAGCGAACAGTGGAGACCGCCGATCCGGGCGCGAACCTTACGGCGATCCGGCCTCGCCGACGGCTCTTCGCTCCACGGACTTAACTTCGAAGTGATTTCCGCTGAAAGACTCATCGAATTCTCCATGCTGCGTTGCGCGCGTTTCAAAACGACAGTGCTTCAGCGAGCGCTTTTACCTATCGCTTCACGCCCCACAACCCGAAAGCCGGGCTTTTGAATCGCATCGACAAGGCGATCTTCCTGAACGGCTTGCGGGTCATAGAGCACGCGAGCGAGCCGTTCACTGAAAGACACCGATGCCATCCGAACGCCGAGCTCCTTTTCAACGAGGCCCTTAATTGTGTTCGCACAGGCATCGCAATTCATGCCTTCAATTTTGAATATGGCGGTCTTCATTCAATTCTCCGTTCGTCTCTCGGCCGGTCTGATATCGAGCCTGGACCGAGGCTGCGCCTTGGAGGTACCTCCCAGGTCAAGCGGATTGTGCGGCGAAGTGGAGGGAAGGTCTGGAATGGGTCCGAAGCAGTCTTCGCGCCACGGCCTGCCCTATTACGCGATCAGCGACCGCGCCGCCGGCCGCCGCACGGTCGAGCTGGATTTGATGACCGCGGCGCAACGCGCGGCGCTT
>JAYUHJ010000152.1:0-2088 GCA_043767065.1 Hyphomicrobiales bacterium
CCGGGCTTTGCACCTGCAGGTCCGCCTTCCTATAAGGGATTTGTTAATGGGCCGGCCCGGGGCAAGCAGAACAGCGATGAACCTCGATCTCGACATCGATGGCCGCCCGCAGGACACGCGGGTCGTGGTCGCCATGTCCGGCGGGGTCGATTCCTCGGTCGTGGCAGCGCTCCTGAAGCGGGCCGGCTACGACGTGGTCGGCGTCACGCTGCAGCTTTACGATCACGGCGCCGCCACCGCCCGCAAGGGCGCTTGCTGCGCCGGCAACGACATCCACGACGCGCGCCTGGTCGCGGCAAAGCTCGGCATCCCTCATTACGTGCTCGACTACGAAGAGCGCTTCCGCGCCGCCGTGGTCGAGCCGTTCGTCGAGAGCTACGTCGCCGGCGAAACGCCGGTGCCGTGCGTATTGTGCAACCAGAAGATCAAGTTCGCGGATCTGCTCATGACCGCGCGCGAGCTCGGCGCCCAGGCGCTGGCGACCGGCCACTATGTCGAGAGCCGCCGCTTGCCCTCGGGCCGACGCGGGCTGTTTCGCGCCCACGACGCCGACCGCGACCAGAGCTATTTCCTCTACGCCACCACGCAAGACGAGCTCGAGTTCCTTCGCTTCCCGCTCGGCGCGCTGGCCAAGCCCGAAGTGCGCACGATCGCGCGCGAGCTGGGGCTTGCGGTCGCTGAAAAGCGCGACAGCCAGGACATCTGTTTCGTGCCCGAGGGCCGCTACGCCGACGTGATCGAGAAGCTCAAGCCCGGCGCGGCGGAGCCCGGCGAGATCGTGCATATGGACGGGCGTATACTCGGCCGCCATCCCGGCATCGTGAATTTCACCGTCGGCCAGCGCCGCGGCCTCGGTGTCGCGGCCGGCCAGCCGCTTTATGTGGTGGGGCTCGATCCCGCGCGTCGGGAGGTCCGGGTCGGGCCGCGCGAGGCGCTTGCCGTGCGCCGCATCCGGATTGGCGACGTGAATTGGCTCGGTGACATGCCGATAGAGCACGCGATGCATGAGGCGCTTCCGGTTCATGTCCGCGTGCGCTCCACGCGGCCCCCGCAGCCAGCGCATTTGTGCACCGCGGCCTCCGGCATCGAGCTCGAACTTGTGGACGGCGAGGAAGGCGTTGCACCGGGACAGGCTTGCGTGATTTATGAAGGAGCCGAGCCGCGCGCACGGGTGCTCGGCGGCGGCACGATCCGCGCGGCGGCGGGTGCCGCGCGCGAAAATGTTCTGGGCGCAGAGCTGCACGCGGCGCTCTAGGGGGACGGAACGGGGCAATGGTGGCGGATATCGACAGAGGTTCGGTCGAGAAGGTCTATGCGCGCTGGGCGCCGGTCTACGACATCGTGTTCGGGCCGGTGCTGGAGCGCGGCCGGCGCGCTTCGATCGCCGCCGCCGACCGGGTCGGCGGCAGGATTCTCGAACTCGGCGTCGGCACCGGCATTTCGCTGCCGGTGTTCGGGCGACATACGCGTATTGTCGGCATCGACATTTCCGAACCGATGCTGCGCAAGGCCCAGGAACGGGTCGAGCGCGAAAGCCTCGCGCACGTGGACGGGCTCTCGGTCATGGACGCGGCGCGGCTCGGCTTCGCCGACGCGAGCTTCGACTGCGCGGTGGCGCAATTCGTCATCACCACGGTGCCCGACCCGGAGGCGACGCTCGACGAGCTGGCGCGCGTGGTGCGGCCGGGCGGCGAAATCGTGCTGGTCAACCACATCAGCGCCGAGCGCGGGCCGCGGGCCGACATCGAGCGCTGGTTCGCGCAGCATTCGGGGACTTTCGGCTGGCGGTCGGAATTTCCATTCAAGCGCATCGAAAACTGGATGCGGCGCAACGGCGGCGTCCTGCTGCTGGAGCACCGCAAGGTCCCGCCGCTCGGGATGTTCAGCCTGATCCGGCTCGGACGGATGGGCCTCGAGGAGCGTAGCGCGCGCGCCGCGGCCGGCTGAGCGCTTGCCTTGACAGGTTATTTCTCGCGGCCCCATATCCGGCCCGCGCGACGCCAAGCATGGCGGCGGAGTAGCTCAGCTGGTTAGAGCAGAGGAATCATAATCCTTGTGTCGGGGGTTCGAGTCCCTCCTCCGCTACCA
>JAYUHJ010000153.1:0-4986 GCA_043767065.1 Hyphomicrobiales bacterium
CCCCGCCATAGCGCGTGCGTTTGCGCGCGACGGCGGGCACCGCCACCCACCCCACGTCAAAAGAACGCTCTAGAGACGCCCCTCGGATGGGGTGGGATGTGTGGAATATAGTCCTGTGATGGTTCGTGTCAAGGCTTTTTTTCCCATATATATCGTTGACACCACAGGGTACGAAATCTAGATTGAGCTGCCGTGACAGGGCAGCGCTGCGCGATTAGCGAACTTGAGCGAGACCTGTTTCTAGGGACTCGGTTGAAAAGAAATCAGGGCCGCCCACGTAGCTCACAAATGCCGGGCAGCCGCTCTCGTGTATCCACAGCTCTCCGCGTCCACCACCGCCTGCTTGTTGACGAAACCCTGCCGCGCGCAAACGTGCGCGTCCTGCCGCTGAAGGCGTCGTGGCGGGTCGTGGTTGTGGATTACCGGGCTGCATCCCGGGATAATGTTATGCGGCGCGAGCTTCCGCAAACAGATTCAGGTTGGGACCACTGAAATCTGCCTTGAGAAAGAAAGGCTTCATCTCAAGGCGAATACGGTCCGCCGTCTCAATATGCTGAAGGTGCGCGGTCAAGTAGGCAGCTAATGCAGGCTTGATTGCCTCCATTGCCGTCTCAATGGACCGCTCTTGTGGTTCCAGCATGAACGTAAAGCCCGCCAGCTCTGGACTGGAGACAAATGTGTACCCACCCTCACGCGGTTGCCCGATGAGTCGGAATTTCATCTCTCTAGGGTCTTGCTTCTTCCAAAGCGAAAACACGGCACGTTCTCCATCAAAGCGACCCTAGAGGTAAGGAGAAACCCGTTATTTTTCAATGAACTAGGATTGTTCGCACTCTTCCGATCGTCCTGTGGGATAAAGGCACTCTTAACGTTCACTTACGCATATCCTAATACGATATTAACCAATCTCTGCGCATTGGTTTCTCAGCGATATTAAATAATCATTGTATTACAGCTAGTTAGTACCACATTCTCGCTGAGGCAAATGCTTCTTGCAGAAAACTAGGATTCTATGCTATTGATATGCATGCGCCCGCCTAGAGGGCGCAGCGCCCAACATTGACGTGTATAGCGCACGCAACTATTTCATTTTGGGCTGGAAACTAGAGGTACTTATGGCTGAGGAACTAGCTCCGGCGATTGCCGCTCTTGAACGCCTTCTAGCGGCTTCCGAAAAGAAGTCAGTCAGTTTGCGCGCGGCTATTAATACTCTGTGTGAAGAGGCAGGACAGCCGCCGCGCTATCCTGACGCTGCGGCTAGCGGTGATGCCACGGCTGGGTTTAGTCAAATTCAGTCCGACACATTCTATGGAAAACGGCAGTCAACCGCGATCCGCGTGTATCTCGAAATGAGAAAAGCTCAGGGGCAAGGCCCGGCCACACCCAGAGAGATCTTTGAGGCGTTGAAGGCTGGCGGTTACCAGTTCGAGACGAAGGATGAAACCGTTGCTCTCATTGGTTTGCGGGCGCTTCTCAGAAAGAACAGCGTCACTTTCCACAAGTTGCCCAATGGCAGTTACGGATTGCTGACGTGGTACCCGGACGCGAAAGCCGGGAAAGCTGACGAAAAAGAAGAAAAAGCCGGGAAAGCTGACGAAAAAGAAGAAGAAGAGGAAAAAGAAACGGCGGCGCCTGAGAAGTTGCGCCGCCTCTAGTCACCCGGCGAAGGGAACGGTCTTGGGAGACACCCTTCGTCATTTCAACCCAGAGCCTAAGGCCGTGAAGCCGGTCCGGGAGGTGGTATATGCAACAAGCCTAGAGTGACCTAGGCGAAGGGAGTCGCTGGTTGGCCCCAGTGACTCCCGACGCCGCCAATATATTAAACCGTTGGCGGGACTTCAAGTTTTCTTATTTTGAATCGCCGCAATGGTTTATGGAGACGAAATGGCGAAGAAGAAGGCGCTCACGTTCTCGCGCGCGGAATCTGCGCGTCGGATGGAGATCGCTTTGCGCGCAGCGTTGAGCACAGACATAGAAGATCGCAAGGATTGTCACCTCGCCTTACGGCGGCTCCGTCGCCACGCGCCGCGCATCAGCCTCGAAGTGCTGGAGCGCCAAATAACCACCGCGCCAAAGCCACGGCCGCGAGCATCCCGATCATTTGCGCCACGATGAACGCCGCCACGTCGCCCGGCGCGATGCCGGCGAAGGTGTCCGAGAGCGAGCGCGCGATCGTCACCGCCGGATTGGCGAACGACGTGGAGGCGGTGAACCAATAGGCCGAGGTGATGTAGAGGCCGACCGCGTAGGGCACCGCCGCCTTTGTGTGCGCGAGGCAACCGAGAATCGTGAGCACCAGGCCGAAAGCGGCGACGGCCTCGGCGAACCACTGCCCCGCCCCGGTGCGCGCGGTGGTGGAGAATTGCCAGAGCGGCAGTTCGAACATGAAATGCGCGGCCCAAACGCCGAGCACGCCGCCGGCGATCTGCACGGCGATCAGCAATCCGGCTTCAGGCCACGGCAGCTCGCCGCGCAGCGCGAACGCGATGCTCACGGCCGGATTGAAATGGGCGCCGGAAATCGGGCCGAATGTCAGGATCAGCACGGTGAGAATCGCGCCGGTGGCGAGCGTGTTGCACAGGAGCGCCAGCGCCACGTTCCCGCCGGCGAGCTTGGTCGCCATGATGCCCGAGCCAACCACGGCGGCGAGCAGAAACGCGGTACCGAGTCCCTCGGAGACCGCACGCTGCGCGAGCGAGCGCTGCATCAAGCGCTCGTCTCGACCTCGGGCGCGTGCTGCGGCAGCTTACCGATGTCGTGCAGCTTCGACTGCAGCACCAGCCGGTCGAGTTTTTCGAACGGCAAGGCCGCGAAAATCTCGATGCGCCGCGATAACATGCGATAGGCGTTGCTGAAGGCGAGCGCGATCTGCACGGAAGTTCCGCTCGCGGCGGCCGGGTCCGGTATGCCCCAGTGCGCAGTCATCGGCTGGCCGGGCCAGACCGGGCAGGTTTCCCCCGCCGCGTCGTCGCAAACCGTGAAGACGAAATCGAGCTTCGGCGCCCCGGTGCGGGCGAACTCCTCCCAGGATTTCGAGCGATAACTTGAAGTCTCGTAGCCAAGCTTTGCCAAGAGCTGGATCGTCTGCGGATTGATCTGGCCCTTGGGCTGGCTGCCCGCGCTGAAGGCGCGGAATTTTCCGCGCCCGGTCTTGTTCAGGATCGCCTCGGCCATCACCGAACGCGCCGAGTTGCCGGTGCAGAGGAAGAGGACGTTGTAGACGCGATCAGGCATGCACGCGCTCCTTCTTCGCCGGTGCGGGCGCGCAGCACGAGGCGAGCGCCGGCGTGCAGATCTCGGGCCGGCCGTCGCAGCAATCCTCCATCAAAAAACGGATCAGGCCGTTCAGGCTCTTGTAGTCGGCCGTATAGATGATCGAGCGCGCCTCGCGCCGCGCGGCGATGAGGCCGGCCCGCTCGAGCTCTTTTAGGTGAAACGACACGTTGGAAGGCGAAACGCCGAGCCCATCGGCCAGCGAGCCGGCGGGGATGCCCTTCTCGCCGGCGCGGACCAGGCGGCGCACGACGCGGAGGCGGGTTTCCTGCGACAGCGCGGCCAGGGAAACGAGTGCTTGACTCTCTTTCATATTTCAACCATCCTTGAATTATAGAATCATTGAAATGAGGATAGCGCCGATGCCGAGCTTAGACAAGTCCCCCGTTGCTGCGGCTCTCGCTCCCGCCTGGTCCGGCGATGTTGCTGCCAGCCGGCTGCTCGACGCGCTGGCCGATCACGCGCAGAAGGCGCTGGTGTTCGTCTATGACGGGCGCGAGGTGCTGCCCGGCTATCACGTGACCGAGGTCAAGTCCGGCCGCTTCGACGCGCTCGACTGCGGCGCCAATCCCGAATCCTGGCGCGAGACCTTCATCCAGCTCTGGGACGTGCCCGCCGAGGCCGGCCGCACCTTCATGCCGGTGTGGAAATTCCTCGCCATCATGAAGAAGGTGGCCGACGAGGTGCCGTTCGATCGCGAGGCCAAGCTCACGTTCGAGGTGAGCGATCCCTCGAGCGCCATGCGGATTTTCGGGATCGAAGGGCTGGAAATCGAGGGCGAGACGGTGCGCATTTCCCTCAAGCGCCGGCCCGCGAGCTGCAAGCCGCGCGACCGCTGGCTGGAACAAGCCCCGAAGGCGAGCTGCTGTGCGCCGAAGGCAAGCGACGCGCAAGCGTGTTGCAGCTAGAAGTATTCGTCATGCCCGGGCTTGACCCGGGCATGACGATTGAGATGGCACGGCCTTGCCTGCCTAAGCGAGATCGCCGGGACAAGCCCGGCGATGACGAACAGGACTATGCCGCCTCGCCCATCCGCTTGAGGTCCGGCGCCACGCTTTCTGCCGAAAGCGCCGAAAGCGCCGCGTCGAGCGGCATCGAGGTTTGCTCCGGCGAGCCGAGCCGCCGGATCGAGACCGAGCGCTCGGCCGCCTCCTTCTTGCCGACCACGAGCAATGCCGGAATTTTCGCAAGCGAATGCTCGCGCACCTTGTAGGTGATTTTCTCGTTTCGAAGATCGCCCTCGACCCGCAGCCCCGCGCGCTTGGCGGCCGCGATCACTCCTTCGGCGTAGTCGTCGGCGTCCTGCGCGATCGTGCAAACCACGGCCTGCACCGGCGACAGCCACAGCGGCAGGTGCCCGGCATAGTGCTCGACCAGAATCCCGATGAAGCGTTCGAGCGACCCGAACAGCGCGCGGTGAATCATCACCGGGGTCACCTTGTCGCCCGAAGGCGCGATGTAGAACGCGCCGAGCCGGCCCGGCATGTTGAGATCGACCTGCACCGTGCCGCATTGCCAGTCGCGGCCGATGGCGTCGCGCAGCACATATTCGAGCTTGGGTCCGTAGAAAGCGCCCTCGCCCTGGTTCAGCGTCCAGGGCCGCCCGCACGCTTCGAGCGCTTTCATGAGCGACGCCTCGGCGCGATCCCACACCGCGTCGTCGCCGACCCGCTTCTCCGGCCGGTCGGCATATTTGATCTTCACGTCCGAGAA
>JAYUHJ010000154.1:0-2080 GCA_043767065.1 Hyphomicrobiales bacterium
CCCGAAAATGTGCATCGGGATCATCAGCGGCGCCTTGATCTGCCCGAGCACCTCGATCATGCCTTCGACGCCCAGCGTGTAGCTGCCGTCGACCGGCACCAGCAGCACGTCGATGCGACCGAGCTGGTCGAGATGCTCCTGCGTCAGCGTGTGGTGCAGGTGCCCGAGATGCGCCACGCACAGGCCGGACATTTCGAACACGAAGATCGAGTTGCCGTGCAGCGTCGTGCCGCCGCCCCAATCGCGGATGTTGGTCACTACGTTGCGCACCCAAACGTCCTCGTAGGTAAACTCGTGACGCGCCGGAGAGCCGTCCGGGTTCCAGCCGCGCAGCACGTGCTTGATCTCCGGGTTCGGGAAATTCGTGTAGTGCGTCGAATGCGCGCGGTTCATGGTGGCGATATTGGGAATCTCGCGCGGCTTCACATAGTCGTTGAAGTCGGTGGCGATCTTCACGCCGCGCGGGCTCTCGATCAGGAAGGTCGAGTGGCCGATGAAGGTGAGCCGCACCTGGTCGGGCCCAAGCGCCGCGAGCCGGAAGGCGGCCGGGATGATGCGCGGGGTGTCTTGCGCCACGAGCCGCGGGCAGCGCTCATCGGAGGAGCGGGTCTGCGCGGCTGCGTGTTGCGTGCCGGGAAGGGCGAGGAGGGCGATGAAGGCGAGCAGCCAGCGGGTTCCGGACATGATGCGCTCCGGGAGAATCTTGCAGGATCATAGCACTGGGATTGCTGCCGTCATCCTATGAGTCTCACCTAGCTGGGCCGGGCTTGTACCTCTGAAAAACGTTGTGTGGCTTGCCTTATAGGATCATATTCACAATCTCGTGAGACTCTATCCACACTCTCCAAACCTGCATTAAGTTCACCGCATCCCCGCTCAGCAAGGGGCGCCATCTAGAGGCGTCTGGCTGGTGGAGCGGGGAGTGGCGCCCGCGGGCGTGCTTCGCAAGCACGCACTCGGGACGGCCCGGGACCCCGCCTCCCACCACTAAGGGTGGGCGCGAGGAGCTCGCTGACGGAGAGGCAATCACAAGCGATTGCCTCACGAAAAGCGCGGCCCGAGCCGAGAAATCGCCGCGGTGGAGCGCCGTAAGGCGAGCGCCCTTCGCAAAAGGGCGCGAAACGAAACGATGTAGCGCCGAGCGGCGCTCCATCCCCCTTCTTGTTCAGGAGGGGAAGCGTACCCAAGCCTCGGGCGCGAACGCGCCGCGAGAACGATGCATGCTGTTTGAAAATTGAATCCGCTTGCACGTTCCCCGGGCGACCCCGGACTTGATCCGGGGGAGACCCGGGGTCCAGGGGCAATCAGTCTAGGAGTATGCAGCCCTGGGTCCCGGCTCGCGCTCGCGCGTAGGCGCGCTCGCTTGGCCGGGACACGGCCGCTGGCGAAATCGCGCGCCGTTTGCCATAGAAAGCAATGGCCACGCTCTATCTCACCCATCCATCGGGCCTCGAGCACGCCACCCCCGCCGGCCACCCCGAGCGGCCGGACCGGCTGCGCGCCATCGAGCGCGCGCTCGCCCACGACGAGTTCAAGCCGCTCGTGCGCGCCGAGGCGCCGCCGATCGATCTCGATACCATCGCGCTCGTGCATCCGCGCGAATATGTCGAGAGCCTCGAAGCGGCGGTGCCCGCCCACGGCCTCGCGCGCATCGACGCCGACACGGCGATGTCGTCCACCAGCTGGGAGCCGATCCTGCGCGCCGCCGGCGGTGCCGTTCATGCCGTCGACGAGGTCGTGAAGGGCAAAGTGAAAAACGCGTTCGTCGCCATGCGCCCGCCCGGCCACCACGCCGAGACCGCGACGCCCATGGGCTTCTGCTTCATCAACAACGCCGCCATCGCCGCGCGCCACGCGCAGAAGAAACACGGCGCCGGCCGCGTCGCCATCGTCGATTTCGACGTGCATCACGGCAACGGCTCGCAGGAAATCTTCTGGGCCGATCCCACGGTGATGTATTGCTCGACCCACGAAATGCCGCTCTATCCCGGCACCGGCGCGGCCTCCGAGCGCGGCGAGCACGACAACATCGTCAATGCGCCGCTCTCCGCCGGCAATGGCGGCCCAGAATTCCGCGCCG
>JAYUHJ010000155.1:0-2078 GCA_043767065.1 Hyphomicrobiales bacterium
GAACGCGACGCATTTTCAGACCGGGCTCACGATCCTCCTCGCGTCGTTGGCGGCGAGGACAGGTCAGCGAGACCTCGTGGTCGGCACGTATGTCTCGAACCGCAAGCGCCTGGAGCTGCAAAGGATGTACGGCGATTTCTCCAATCTCGTCGCGCTGAGATTTTTCTGTGATCTTGATATGACGTTCCGCGAATGGGTCATTACGGTTCGTGACAGAGTCAATGAAACCGTTGCGTATTCCGAATTACCTTACGAGGAACTACGCCGGTCCTTCCAGCGCGATGGAATGAGCGCACCCGAGATTCGCGCGATCGTTCAGGTCAAGAGCGCCCCTTCACCGCTGCGCTTTGCTGGACTCGAGATGGCCCACGAAGACCTTCCCATCCGCCGCCGGCAGTGGGGCTTCAATCCGTTGTTGAACCCGCGGAACTTCGACTGCCGGTTCAGATTCGATGTCCGCATCTACGATCCGAACGTGATCCGCGCCATGATCGGAGAATGGAACCGCTTCTCCGAAACCGTTTCGCGCCATCCCGATTTGCCCGTGAAAGAATTGCTCGCAATGAGCGGCATCGACGCGCGTATTCCGACGGCGGCGGAGAAGTTGCTCGCTCGATTGTTCAGGCGGTGAGCGACAACCCCAGCGTCTTGTGCGTCGCGAAGGCGTTGCATGGATGGACCAATTGGTCAGTTGCCGGGGGTAAGCCCGTCACCTAAGCTTGCCTGCATAACAATTTTCAAGAATGGCCGGCACGCCAACCAAGCCGGCCGCCAACGGGAGGAATGCCATGCGTCGCCTAGTGGCCGCGTTCGCGGCCGCCGTCCTTGCGACGGCTCTATCCACGTCCGCGCCCGTCCAGGCGCAACAGGTCATCACCCTCAACGGCGCCGTCCAGTTCAACGACGACCACGCCTTCAACAAGGCGCTGCTCAAGTTCGAGGAGCTGGTGAAGAAATACTACGGCAAGCCGATCAATTTCACGCTGCACCGGAATTCGTCGCTCGGTCTCGAGAAGCAATATTTCGAATACATGGCGCAGGGCAAGGCGGTCGACTATGCGATCGTGTCGCCGGCGCACATGTCCACCTTCTCGCGCGCCGCACCCTTCATCGACGCGCCATTTCTGTTTCGCGATCTCGCGCACTGGAACAAGGTGCTCGACCGCGACATTCTGAAACCGGTCGCCGACGAGATCGCCGAAAAGGCCGACGTCATGCTGATCGGTTATGCCGGCGGCGGTGTCCGGAACATTTTCGTCAACAAGCCGGTGCGCAACCTTGCTGAGATCAAGGGCCTCAAGGTGCGCGTGCAAGGCGCCCCGATCTGGAGTCGCACGTTCCAGGCTGCCGGCATGGCGCCGACCGTGATCGCTTACAACGAAGTCTATAACGCGATCCAGAACGGCGTCATCGCCGCCGGCGAGAACGAAGCGGCCGGCGTCGAGTCGATGAAGTTCTACGAAGTGGCGCCGCATCTCGCCATGACCGAGCACGCCATCACCATCCGGCCGATCTGCTTCTCCGGCAAGACCTTCAAGACCCTGCCGGCCGATCTGCAGGCTGCGATCCTGCGCGCGGGCAAGGAGGCGGGCGCCCATGGACGGCAAATCGAGTCCTCCGAGGACAGCATGAAGCTCGACGCACTGGAGCGGGCAGGCAAGCTCAAGCGCGTCCCGTTCGCCGACCGCGCAGCGATGAAGAAGCTCGTCGATCCGGTAATGGCCGCCTATGCCAAGGAGATCGGCGCCGACAAGATCTACGCCGAGATCAACGCCATCGACGCCACCAACTGAGCGTCGCCTGATCGCCGCGGCCGGGATGCAATCCCGGCCGCGGTACCTTTCCCAGTCCACACGAGGGGGCACATGACCGGACCATCGCCCGGCACGCTGAGCCTTTGGCGCAAGTTCACCGCCGCCTATGCGGGGCTTCTGTCGTGGCTCCTGGTGATCTCGATCGCCATCCTCGTGGTCCCGGTCACGCTGCAGATTTTCTCCCGCTACACCGAGCTGATCCCGTCCTACATCTGGACCGAGGAGATGGCGCGCTTTCTCTTCGTCTGGTCGATCATGCTCGGC
>JAYUHJ010000156.1:0-2073 GCA_043767065.1 Hyphomicrobiales bacterium
GCGGCCACCGGCAGCGTGACTGTGCGGCGCTGGCCCTCCAAGAGATCGATCTCGACCTCATCGCCCACTTGCACGCCGAGCACCTGGGCCAACATGGACGAGATCGCCAAGCCGTTCTCGGGAAGGACCACGGGGTGCAGGTTGACGTCGATGATGCGACTGAGGTCGGCGCCCTTCGTCTTTCCGCTGAGGAGAATGCGGCGCTCGACGCTACCACGCCGGATTCGCACCGGCACTTCGCGCGACGGCTCGGCGAGGAGAACGCCGGGAAGATGTGCGACCTCGTAGATGACGTCCGCGGGGCGGCGCTCGCCGAACGTCATGGTGGCGTCCTGTCGGTCGGCCAAGAAATACGTGACGTCGATCAAGAGCTCCATCGTGTCGCGCGTGAACAGGGACACGACCAAGATGCCGGTCGCCATCGCAATGCCGAGCATAGTGAAGCCGGTGCGGGCGGGATGGGAGACGATATTGCGCAACGCCATCACCGTCGGCTGCCTTATCATTCGGCTGACTGCGAAGGTCGCCGGCAGTATGCGCCGGAACTGTGGCGGCGCCGGCGCCTGCATCGCCACGGCGGGTGCGAGCCTCATCACATCGCGTAGCGCACGCGCGGCACCGACGGCAGCGGCTAAGAGACTCAAGCCCGCGCCGATCACATAGGTGGAGACGTCCCGGCTGAACAGCAGAAATGGAAAGCGAAAGAAGTCGCCGAACAATTGCGTGACAGCGCTGCCGATCCAGGTGCCGGCGAGGCTGCCGATGGCGATGCCCGCCAGCGCAATCACCAGCACGAACTTCAGATAGTGCGCAGCCGCAGCGCGGTTCGTGTAGCCAAGCGCTTTCAACAGGCCGATATGCTCGCGCTCGAGTGCGACGAGACGGCCAAGTGTGAGATTCACCAGGAACGCCGTGACCAGGAGGAAGATGGGCGGCAGGGTGCGGCTCATGTTGTTCAGCATGTCGAGCTCGTGGTCGAGCCAGGCGTGCGACGTCTGATCCTTGCGGCCATAGGCGGCGCGCCCGCCGTAACGCTCCAGAAGATCGTCGAGCCGTCGGATGACCTCGCCTTCGGAGGCACCGGGCAGAAGCTTCACCGCGACTGAGGAAAATCCGTCCTTGAGATTGTAGGCGCCCGCCAATGCCCGTTCCGGCATCCAGATCACGCCGTAACGGCGATTGTCGGGCATGATGTCGCCGGGTCCGACGGCAAATATGAACTCAGGGGACAAGGCCGTGCCGACGATCGTCAAATCCCGCTTGCGCCCGTTCAGGATGGCGGCAAACCGCGAGCCCACGGCAAATCCATGTGCGCTGGCGAAACTTTCGTTGACGACAACCTCGCGCTCGCTCGCCGGATCCGGAACGCGGCCGGAGCGCATGTACAGCCGGTTGAGAACCTGCTCTCGCTTGTCCGGTAGCGAGATGAACTGCCCCGTCGCCGGTTCGCGAAAATTCGGTATGTCGAGGAGCGCCAGTTGCGCGATGCGCGTCTCGAGCATCGAGACGCCAGGGATTTCCTCGATCTGGCGAATGACGGCGTTTGGCGCGCGGCGAACCTGCGCGAAAACATCGGCGAATCCGTAGCGCTCGTAGTACGCGGTTCTCGTCTCGTCGAGCGAATGATGCGATCCGACAGCAAGCACGAGCGTCGCGACACCACCGGCAATCACAAGCGCGATCGCCAAAACCTGCGCCCACATCCACTTCAGGTCTCGCACGAGCTTCAAATTGAGCGCGCTCATCGCCATCACCAGGTGACTTCAGCGGCTTTGCGACGCGACTCGTTCTTTTGGGTCTTCGAGATCTGTCCATCCGAGAAATGAAGCACCCGATCGGCCACGCTTTGGATATTGGCGTTATGGGTGATGATCACGGTGGTGGTGCCGAGCTGTTCGTTGATCGAAAGCAGTGCTTCGATCACCTTGACCCCGGTCTTCGAGTCCAGAGCGCCGGTCGGCTCGTCGCAGAGCAGCACCTCAGGCCGCTTGGCGATGGCTCGAGCGATGGCGACACGCTGCTGCTCCCCGCCCGAGAGCTGAGAGGGGAAGTGATGCATGCGATCCTTGAGGC
>JAYUHJ010000157.1:0-11718 GCA_043767065.1 Hyphomicrobiales bacterium
CGATTCCCAGACCCGGCATGGCGTTGCTCCGTAGACTAAACGAGCGCTAGGACTACAGAGGGCGAGCGGCGGCGTCAAGAAATTCTGCCGTGATATCAATAGCTTAGACCAAGTCCAAACTGCTGCAGGTTGGAGTGGTTCGAAGCTTGTCAAAAAATGATCGCGCCCGCGCACAGTTGCGCCAGGCACACTGCAGGAGTCAGGTCGGCGCAGCAGCGATTACTTTTCGTCCTCGAGTTTGCCGATGTGGTGCTGGGCATAGAGTTCGAGGCCGAGCTTCTTCACGAGATCGAGCTGGGTCTCGAGGAAGTCGATGTGGTCTTCCTCGTCCTTCATCAGTTCCTCGAAAAGATCGCGCGACGGATAGTCCTTGGCCGAATGGCAGTAGGTCGCAGCCTCCTGGTAGAGCGCGCGCGCGTCGATTTCTGCCGCGAGATCGCAATCGAGCACTTCTTTGACGTTCTGGCCGATGCGGATCGGGTCCAGCACCTGCATGTTGGGAAACCCGTCGAGGAAAATGATGCGGTCCACGAACTTGTCGGCGTGCTGCATCTCCTCGATCGATTCCTTGCGCCACTGCTTGGCGAGCGCCTTGTAGCCCCAGTTATCCAGCATGCGGTAATGCAGCCAATATTGATTGATCGCGGTGAGCTCGGAGCGCAGGCCGCGGTTCAGATATTCGATGACTTTCGGGTCGCCCTTCATGGCCGCCTCGCGAAAAAATCGTTGAAGAAAGATAGTTTAGAATAATTCCAAATCGATGTCCAGCTAGCCGTATAGCGGTCTGGAACACCTCCGCAACGGGACTGTTTAAGACGGCTACTTGGCTGGCTCGAGATTCGGCAACGGGCAGGTGACGGCGCATGCGTCGCAGGGGCGGCCCAGCGCTTCGTCCATGATTGCCTTGATGGTTCGCGCGCAGCGGCCGCACTGCGGGCTGCAGCCGAGGCAGTGATACACCTCGAGCGTCGTGCGCGGTGCGTTGACGTCGAGCGTCTCGCGCACTTGCACATCCGTCAGGACGTTGCACGAACAGACGATCAAGAGACCGATCTCCCAACGTTTCTTAGAATTCTTCTAAGTTATTGTTCTACCTTAGTTTTTCGCAATTCCGGCGGGCGGCGTCAATGGCAAAGTGCGCCAGCACGGCTACCTCACTCCGCAAGCACGCGGGTGGTCGGGAACGTGATCTCGACGAGAGTGCCGGAATTCTGCGCGCTTTTGATCGCAAAGCTCGCCCGGTTGGCTTCGACCAACGCTTTGGTCAAGGGCAGGCCGAGCCCGCTGCCGCCGGAGCCGGTGCGGCCGGACGTGGCCAGTTGGCGGAACGGCTCGAGCGCGGTCTTGATCTCGGTCTCGGACATGCCGACGCCGGTATCGCGGACCCGCAACGTCACCTCGCCGGCCTCGGCCAGCGCGGTCGAGACGATGACCTGGCCTCCCGGGTGAGTGAACTTGATCGAGTTCGACAACAGATTGAGCACGATCTGGCGGATCGAGCGCGCGTCGGCGACGACCGGCGGCAGATTGGGTGCGAGCGAGGTACGAATGATGATGCGCTCACGGTTCGCCTGTGGCTGCATGATCGACATGCATTGGCTGGCGATGTCGTTCAGATCCACGCTGGCGAACGTGAGATCGAGCTTGCCCGCCTCGATCTTGGAGAGGTCGAGCAGATCGTTGATCAGCGAGATCAGGTGCGAGCCGGAAGCCTGAATGTCCTTGAGATACTCCCGGTAACGCTCGTTGCCGATCGGTCCGAAGCGCTCGTCGGCCATCACCTCGGCAAACCCGATGATCGCGTTCAAGGGCGTGCGGATCTCGTGGCTGATCTTGGCGAGAAAGTCGGATTTCTGCGAGTTCGACTTCTCCGCGCTCCGCCTGGCGGATACGAGCTCCTGTTCGGCGCGCTTCCATTGCGAAATGTCGCGGAACACGGCGCAGAATTTGTCCGCGCTCTCGCCGACGCGGCCGAGCGTCATGAACAGCGGAATCAGTCCGCCCTCGCGCACGCGGCCAAGCACCTCGCGGCCGTCGTTCAGCACACTGGCGACGCCGTTAACGGCCAACCCGTCGAGGTAGTCGACCACTGCGCGGTGGCTTTCCTGAGCGAACAGCATGGTGAAGGATTGGCCTTCTACCTCGTTCGCGTCGAAGCCGAACAGCGCTTCGGTCGAGCGGTTGATGCCGAGAATCTTGCCTTCGCGGTTGATGAGCAACACGCCGTCGGTGGCGGTGTCGAGAATGGCGCGCAGCTCGCGCGTGGTGGCCTCCGCCTCGCGCAGCGCCATTTCCGACGCCTCGAGCCGTTCGTCGAGCCCTGCGCCGGCGCGGCGCAGTACATAGACCAGCGCGCTTTCGCCCTCCCACGGCGCGGAGAGCAGGCGCGCCTCCACCGGGATCGGCTCGCCGTTGCGGCCGGAAATCGCGAAGGTGCGGCCGGCTTCGCCGGGAGCCTGGGTCTCGTCTTCGTAAGCACCGGCGAACAGGCGTTTCAACCCGCCCGCATGGTTCAGGGCGTCGAGGCTGTAGAGGCCGGTCCAGTCGAGCAGGACGCGGTTGACATAGAGGATGCGCTCGCCGCGATGAACAACGACGCCAAGTGGCAGGCGATCGAGTACCGCGCGCTCGCCGTTGGCGACGGTGCGAGCGAGGGTCGGGGCAACGGGTTCAGGCCTCGCCGGCTCAAGTCTTGTCGGCTCAAGTCTTGTCGGCTCAATCCTTGTCAGCTCAGGTTTGGCTGGCGCGCGGGCGGGCGGCACCGCCGGGGCGTCGAGGGGATCGGCGGCCGGCTTCCTCGGCTCGTCCGCTTGTAGCCGCGCGCCGAGGGCGCGGGCGATCTCGCGGAAGGCATTGCGCTCGCCGGGCGTCAGCACCGGCCGGCGCAGCGGGTCGGACGGGGCGCCGCGCATCGGAACCACATTTTCCGGATGCTCGATGAGCGCGAGCGGAGCGTGCGCGGGAACGGGCTCGGCGGCCGGTTCCTCGCGAGGTGCCGACGGCAGCTCTTTCGGTGCGATCAGTTTTTCGGCGTGAGGGCGAGCGACCGGGTCATGAAACACGCCGAAGCCACGATAGCCGAGGAAGTTCCGCTCGCGATCGAACTGGGGAAGGGCCGCCAAATCCACCGGCCGCGCGAGATCGGAATTGGCCACCGGCCAGTGCACGGAGACGCCGGACCAGGTGTCGCGGCGTGCGACGGCTGCGGCGACTGCGTTGCCATCGGCGATGCCGAGCCTGGATGCGACCGTGGGCCAGTCGAGGCCTACGATCGCCGCGGAGGGCGCGCCGACCACCATGGCGAGGTCGGGCGAAACCGAGGTGAAACGTCCATCGGCGTCCATCTGCCAGACGAAGCGTGCGGGCAGGCGGCGGGGCGCTTCGGGTTCGGGCGCTGCCGCCGGCGTTGGGTTCGCCGGCGCGCGCGCGGCTGCGTCTGTGGGCGATGCAATGACCGCAAGGATCAAGGCCGCGGTTCCGGTCTCGATGCGGCGAAGCGCGATGCGCGACTGGCCGATCATGGTGAAGGCGGCGCCGTCGCGCTCGGCGGCTGCCAGCGCCGCCGCGGCTCCCGTATCGAGATCGGCGAGCGAGCGTCCGCCGCCGAACAGGGGCGCCGCCGCCGCGTTGAAATGAATGGCCCGGCCGCTGGCGTCGAGCAGCGCGAACGCCTCGTGTTCGCCGTCGACCAGGGCGGCTGCGGCAAGCCTGATCTCGAGCAGGCGCTCGCGGCCGGTGTCGATGCCGACCAGCAGCGCCGCGTCGCCATCGCGGCCGAGATTGAACCGGGTCGCGGCGAACACGATCGGCTGCGCGAAGCCGCCGTCCGGCGGCCGCAGGTGTTCGAGACGCGGAGCCCCGGCGGGCGAAAGGGTCGGGATCAGCTCGCGCGCCGCTTCGCCAAACGGCCCGAGCGCCTCGGGTCCGCGGGCGATGGCTTCGGCGAGCGTGCGCGCTCCCAAGAGCGCGAGGCCGGCGCGGTTGGCGAAGCGCAGCTTGCCCGCGGAATCGATCAGGAACGCGGGCGCGGGCGCGGCGATGAGGGCGGCGATGCGCGCGTCCGCTAGCAGATGCGCGAGCGGCGGAAGGTCCTGCATGATCGGTCCTGCCGCGGGCCCGGACGGGCGGGCGGCTTTACCAATTGTTTAGCTAAAGAATGCAGTGGAATCCAAGGGTTGCGCGGCCTGGCCTGGCCGGATCGGTAAGAACGGTTAATTGCGGGGAGCGTTTCCGAGCGGCCGCGGTATTGTTGTGCGCCCGCACAATGATACGCTGAATATGGGTTTGCGGCGGCAGAGGAGACGGACCGATGATGAAACCACCTGGGCTTGAGGTTCCCCCCGAAATGCGGGCCTTCGCCGAGAAGAGCGTCGAGGAGGCCAAGAAGGCCTTCGAAACCTATATGGACGCCGCCACCAGGGCCATCAACAGCGCGGAAAGCTCAACCGGCAACATGCAGGAAGGCGCCAGGGAGCTGGGCCGCAAGGCCTTCGGCTTCGCCGAGGACAATGTTGCCGCAAGCTTCGCGTTTGCCGAGAAACTCGTGCGCGCCAAGGATCCGCAAGAGGTGATGCGGCTGCAGGCCGAGTTCGCCAAGGCCCAGATGCAGGCGCTCGCGGAACAGGCCAAGGCGCTCGGTGACACCGCCGCGAAGACCGCAATGGACGCGGCAAAACCGCGCAAATAATAGCTTTTTATAGGGTTGAGTGCGTCGCAACATTTATGTTGCAGCGCACCATAAAACTTGCTAGGAAGGCTGCATAGGCCCCGGATACGAGGCAATGCGGCCGCCGGCCGGGGCGTCCTCCGAGGCCGTTCGAGGATTGCCATGACCGACACCCAGACGAAGAAGCCCGGCAAGGCCGGCACCACCCCGAATTTCGAGTTGCCCAAGTTCGACATGCCGAAGATCGAGATGCCCGAAGCGTTTCGCGACATGGCGGAGAAGGGCGTGCAACAGGCCAAGGACGCCTATGCCCGCATCAAGACCGCCGCCGAAGAGGCGACCGATCTCGCCGAGGACACCTATGCGACCGCGTCCAAGGGCGCGGCCGAATTCAATCTCAAGGCGCTCGAGGCGATGCGCGTCAACATGAACGCGGCCTTCGACTATACGCGCGAGTTCCTCGGCGCCAAGACGCCTACCGAAGCGGTCGAGCTCTCGACCGCTCACCTGCGCAAGCAGTTCGAGGCGCTCGCGGCGCAGTCCAAGGATCTCTCCGCGCTGGCGCAGAAGGTTGCGACCGAGACCGCCGAGCCGATCAAGGCCGGCGTGAGCAAGAGCTTCAAGGTCAACTAAGTCCGGCGTCCGGCCCTAAGCCGGCCGAATTATCGAGCGAGCCCGGGCATGCCCGGGCTCGTTCAGTTTTGCAGCCTTGCGGCGGCTTGCAAACCGGGGCTATTTCCCACTAGCTTGCGCCGCGCCGAACCGTGCAGCTGTAGCTCAGTTGGTTAGAGCGCCCGGCTGTGGACCGGGAGGTCGGTGGTTCAAGTCCACCCAGCTGTACCACTTCAATATCAAGCCGGTTGCCATACTTTTCGGTCGCTAGATACCCTAGCCTTCAATAGGCGGCCCGGCCCTCGCGGTCTGGTCTTTCGTTTGGGCGCTCGCTAGGTATCATCTTCAAAGAGAAAGGATTCGCTGTGAGCAATCTAGACTCAACTAAATCATGCACTTTGATTGCGCTGCCGTTCTGTATTGGAGTCAGCCCCGGCAATCGAGCGCCACTGCTTTACCGTCGTCACTACGAAAACCCACGAGATGCTATGAATGGTGTGGCCGACATTCAACCCGGTTACCGCGCGATAATGATTGAGCAGGGCGCGAGATTTTTCCCCCTTCCGAACGCTGCGGTGGCGTAAGCTACTTCACAACGGGCGAATAACAACATCCGCAACATGGTGAGCGATTGCAGCCGGGAAGCGGCAGGGACGGCACATCGCTGATTGGGTAGACAGTGCCTTTTTGGGCGTCGCTCACAGGGCACCCGCCCGGCGGTAAAATCTCGACACCTTCCAAAATGTCCTTGTGAGCGGCTTTTCGGTAGCTCGCGAGCGCCTGCCGATTTTGCGTCGCTGCACCGGGTGGCAGCTTGCCCCGATATTCGGGACCGAGCCTCGTCATCTTCACGATCCCTCGTCGATTGTCCTCGCGCGGTAGTTGTTACATGATCCTTCGCGGGAGGGGTCATCGTGCGCACCATCGTCATCATAGGACTTGCCGCATGCGTAGGCGCATGTGCCGCAGTGCAACTTCAAGAAGTCGCTCAGGCCGGGCCAGAATCGCCACAGTGGAAGGAGGCTCGAGCACGAGTGGGTAAAACATATTGGTCAACCTCGATCGCCGGACTTCGGTTTTGCGACACGCCTTCGGGCCTGGGTAAGTGTAAATATTACGAGAAGGGCAGTTTCACAGTGACCGGCTTAGCCGAGGATATCGGCGGCGATCCGGCTTATGCGATAACCACAGGCACTGGCGAGAATGGCTATGTCCCGTGGACGTATGCCCATGAGTTCGTGACTGAGGACCCGGCAAAGACCAAGGTGAAGGCCGCTGCCGAGTGCAAGCGGCGCGGCGAGCCCCGTATCGGCATGACGGCGGCTCAGGCCATCGCCACTTGCTGGGGGAAACCCGAACGCGTCAATCGTACGCAAACGGGGGCACGCACATCCGATCAGTACGTCTATCCGGGTGGCCGTTATCTCTATTTCCAAAATGGAGTGCTGACTTCCATGCAAGTATCGGGGACGTTAGCCCGTTAGGCAGGTGCTGTACCACTCGCCCGCTCAGGCAGCCCGCGCCGCGGCAACAAACCCGCTTTACGCTTTCTTGCGATATACCAGCAGCGTCTTGAACTCCTCGACGCGCTCGACTTTGCGCACCTTCTCCCACTGCGCGATCACCGGCTGCGCGCGGTCGAAGGCCATCGACTTCATATAGAACAGGATCAGCCCGCCGGGCCGGGTCTTGTCGGTCAGTAGATTGAGCATCTCCAAGTCGGTCATCGCGCCATAGGCGGCGACCATCTCCGGTCCCCAGAACTCGCAGAGATGAAATAGCGAGACGACGTCGAACTCGGGCAGCAGCCGCGCGTCGAGCATATAGATATCGCCGAAGAAGGCTTTGTAGTGCTTGGAGAGCTTCGGGTTCTCAATCGCCAGCTGCACATAAGCCTGCTCTTCTTCCATGGAAGCCGTGATGCCGAGAACCGCGTTGTTGGAGCCGTTCTCGTGGCAGCGGATGCCGACGTGGTGGTGCGAGCCGGTACCGAAATGGAAGATCGTCTTGTTCGTGATGCGGCGCGCTTCCAGATATTCGGTGAAGTGCACGTCACATGGGCACATTTCCAGAATGAGCGGCCAGGCCGCGCTGTAGTAGTTCATTTTGCCCGGCTGGTTCACGTCGTCACCCCGGCGCGGTGTTTGAGCCCCGCGCTTTCCATCTCGCTCATGGTTTCTATGACGCGGCCGTGGAATTCGGCAAGGGAGCCGGTCCGGCCGACCGAAATGACGGTCGTGTCGGGCAGGTGCCCAAGCAAGGTGGAGAACAGCTTGCGGCCGGTGGCGTCGTCGAAGTTCGAGGTCGGCTCGTCCAGAAACAGGATGTCGGGCCGGCGCAGGAAGGCCCGCGCCAGCACGATGCGCTGCTGCTCGCCGCCCGACAGCACGACGCTCCAGTCGGCCTCTTCGTCGAGCCGGTTCGCGAAACGCTCGAGTCCGACTGCGGTGATCGCGCGCTTCAGCGTCGCGTCGTCGACTTCCTCGGGCGGCGTCGGGTAACAGATCGCGGTCTTGAGGCTGCCGAGCGGGAAATAGATCGTCTGCGGCAGGGCGAGCAGCTCGGCGTCTTTCGGAATCTCGATGCGGCCCTGGCCCGAGGGCCAGATTCCAGCGAGCGCCCGAAGCACGCTCGATTTGCCCGAGCCCGAGGGGCCCGTGATCAGCGCCCGCTCGCCGCGCGCGAGCGCAAAACCCTTCACCGAGGTGAGCGGCGCGCCATCGGGCAGCCGCACGTGCAGATCGGAGACCACGAGATCGCGGTCCGGGCGCTCCAGGACCTCGATGTCTTTCGCCGGATCGGTTGGCGCTTCGACCACTTTGAGCGCGGCGTCGAGTTGCGCCACACGGTCCATGGACGCTTTCCATTCGGCGATGCGGGCATAGGAATGCAGGAAGAACGCAAAGGCCAGATCCACGCGCTGGAACGCGAAGGAAGCCTGCATCATGGTGCCGAGCGTGAACGCGCCGGTGAAATAGGCCGGGCTTGCGATGATCACCGGGAAAATAAGCGACATCTGGCCATAGCCGGTGACGAAGCCGGTCAATCCGGTCTGGCGCAGGATCAGCGCGGTCCAATTGCGCACCAGCGCGGTGAAGCGGTTGCCGAGCACCTTGCGCTCGATCGCTTCGCCGCGCATCAGCGCCACCGGCTCCGAATGGTCCCACACGCGCACGATGGCGAAGCGGTAATCGGATTCGTAGCGTTGCTGATTGAAGTTCAGCCGGATCAGGGGATAGCCAATGAGATGGGCGATCAGCGTGCCGGCGCCCGCATAGACGATCGCGATCCAGAACAGGTAGCCGGGGAACGTGAGATTGACACCGAACACGACGAGGGATGCCGCGCTCGAAAGTCCCCAGAGAATATAGGCGAAGGAGGCGAGTGCGATCAGGCTGCCCAAGAGGTTGTAGCCGAGGTCGTGGGTCTTCTGCACGAAAATCAAAATGTCGTTGGCGATGCGCAGGTGCGGATTGTCGATGTTGGGGGCCGTGAATTGCAGCCGATAGTGACGTCCCTGCGCGACCCAGTTCGATACGTAGCGGTCGGTCAGCCAGCGCCGCCAGCGCAGGATCAGCATCTGGCCGAAATAGAACTGGGCCATGGTGGCGAGTATGGTCCAGAGCGCGATGCCGATGAACAGCAGGAGAGAGTAAAGGAAGGCGTCCCAGTTCTTGTCCTGGATCGAGTTGAAGAAATAGGC
Organism: Hyphomicrobiales bacterium; assembly: GCA_043767065.1. Classification (GTDB taxonomy): domain Bacteria; phylum Pseudomonadota; class Alphaproteobacteria; order Rhizobiales; family Xanthobacteraceae; genus JAHFPN01. Next base: position 8,982 of record JAYUHJ010000157.1, read on the forward strand.
GTTCCAGTGGTTGAAGGCGACGAGCGCGTAGACCACGGTGAATTCGGAGACCACCACGCCGGCGAGCAAGGCGCGGGCCTGCCATTTCTGCTCGGATCGGAAATAAGGGAGGGCGAGGGTCAAGAACGTGCGGAATACCTGGACGACTTGGCGCATGAGACGAACCCGCTGGCAAAAGGACGCCCACTATACATGCGACCTTCGTAGAAAGCCCCGCGGCCGCCCCGTTCAAATGCTTGCATAATGGGACCTTCCGCGAAGCGGGGCGGCATTGCTTGGGAAGAACGCCGCACGCGAGGGGTTCTTGATTTGAACGGACGGCGGCTCGACGCCGAACGATATCGGGAGGAAGCCATGACTCACGCAATTTCGCGCCGCACGCTCGGCGCCGCCGGATTGGCGCTCGTGCTCGCGGCCGCCGCGCCTGCATTCGCGCAGCAGCCGCCTGCCCAACCACCGGCCCAGCCGCCGGTGCGCGTGCGCGGCACGATCGAGAAGGTCGATGGCGACGTGCTCACGGTGAAGAATCGGGCGGGTGAGACGCTTACAATCAAGCTCGCCGACAACGCGCGCGTGCTCGGCATGGTCAAGGCGACGCTCGACGACATCAAACCCGGAGCTTACGTGGGCATCTCCGCCCTGCCGCAGGCCGACGGAAGTCAGCGCGCGCTGCACGTGCACTTCTTCCCGGAGGCGATGCGCGGCGTGGCCGAGGGGTTCGGACCGTGGGACGCGCAGCCCGGCAGCACCATGACCAACGCGACTGTCGCCGAGGTGACTTCGGTACCTGACGGGCGGACGCTGCTCGTGAAGTACAAAGGAGAAGAGAAGAAGATCGTGGTGCCGGCGAACACGCCGATCGTCAATTATGTCCCCGGCGACAAGGCCGAGCTGAAACCAGGCGCGAACATCTTCATTATCGCTGCGCGGCGGCAGCCGGACGGCACGCTCGCCGCGGCCGGTGTGAGCGTAGGTCGCGACGGGCTCGTCCCGCCGATGTAGCCGCTGCACGATCGCATTCATTCCTCACGGCCATACCGCCGATAACCGCGGTGTGGCCGTGGGCTTTTTGGGCCGTTTCGTGATAGAGCGGGGCTCGCACGAGGAGCCCGGGCATGGCGATGAACACGCAGAAAATCGGCTGGATCGGCATGGGGCGCATGGGATTTCCCATGGCCGAGCGGCTGTTGAAGGCCGGCTACGACGTATCGATCTGGAACCGCACTCGCGCCAAGGCCGAGCCGCTCGCGGCCAAGGGCGGCAAAATCGTGGACAAGCCCTCCGATCTTGCCGGCCTCGATGTGGTGTTCTCGATCGTGTCCACCGGCAAGGACTTGCAAGAGGTCTATTTCGGCGCGAACGGGGTCGCCGCCGGGAACGGCAGGGTGCCCGGCATCTTCGTCGATTGCTCCACGATCGCGGTCGAGGAATCGGCCGAGCTCAGGAAGCAGCTCGAGGCGCGCGGCGCGGAATTCGTGGCCTCGCCGGTGAGCGGCAACGCCAAGGTGATCAAGGCGGGCAAGCTCTCCGCCGTGGCCTCGGGCGCGGAAGCCGCGTTCCGCAAGGTGCAGCCGATGATCGAGGCGTTCGCGCCGAACGGCGTTTCCTACGTGGGCGAGGGCGAACTCGCGCGCATTTGCAAGATCGCGCACAACGTGATGCTCGGGGTGGTGATCGAGAACCTGATCGAAATCACGCTGCTCGCCAACAAGATGGGCATCCCGCGCCACGCGTTCCTCGCCTTCATGAACAACTCCGTGATGGGTTCGATGTTCACGCGCTACAAGTCGCCGGCGCTGGTCAATCTAGACTGGGCTACGACCTTCACGCCGGAGCTTTTGCGCAAGGATATGGATCTCGGTCTCGAGCTCGCCCGTGAAAACGACGTACCGATGCCGGTGACTGCAGCGACGCGCGAGATGCTACAAGCCCACTTCGGCGCCGCGCAGTTTAAAGCGGACCCGGAGAAGTATCTGGGCATGGATTTCGCCGCCCTCATGGAAACCATGGCGAGCGCCGCTGGCATGAAGCTCGAGAGCGAGAACAAGCAAGTGCCGACCGGGCTCGAGTGATTGCGGGCTGGACAGGGAACGCGTAAGGGCGTTTCAATCGCGGCAAAGGGAAATCTGGTGCACGGAAATCTTGCCGATAATGCACGGCCGAACCCGGGCGAGCTGCCGCTGCCGGCCATGGTGCCGCCGATCCGCGTCGCCTGGCCCTATGCGAGCGGCGTCGTCCTTTATCACCTCGTCGCGTTACTGGCATTCGTGCCCTGGTTCTTCAGCTGGACCGGCGTCGTGCTGGCGCTGCTCGGGCTCTATGTGTTCGGCACGCTTGGGATCAACCTCTGCTACCACCGCCTGCTCACCCACCGCGGGCTGGTGACGCCGAAGCCGCTTGAGCACGTGCTCGCGGTCCTCGGGGTCTGCTGCTTTCAGGAAACGCCGGCGCGTTGGGTCGCGGTGCACCGGCGCCACCACCAGCATGCCGACGAGCAGCCCGATCCGCACAGCCCGCTGGTTAATTTCTTCTGGGGCCACATGGGCTGGATCATGGTGGAGAACGACGAGCTGAACCGGCTCGGCATATTCGAGCGCTACTCAAAGGACGTCCTGCGCGACAAGTTCTACGTTGCGCTCGAGCGCAACAATTGGTGGGTCTGGGTGCTGGTGATTTCCTGGGCGGTGTTCTTCCTCGCGGGCTTCGCCGCGGAGTTGATCCGTGGCGGCGGCACCGC
>JAYUHJ010000158.1:0-2065 GCA_043767065.1 Hyphomicrobiales bacterium
AAACTTGAGGCGGCCGGCCTGGTGGGCGGCGCGGAGCTTGGCCAGGAACAATCCCCGGAACAGGCGTGAGAGAACCGGCACGGGGAGGAGGAACCTTGGGCGGCCCGACACCCAGCGCTGGCCGTCGCGCGAGAGGCCGCCGCCCGGCACGATCATGTGGATGTGCGGGTGATGGGTCATGGCCGACCCCCAGGTGTGCAGGACGGCGGTGATGCCGATGCGGGCGCCGAGATGCTTGGGATCGGCCGCGATCGTCAGCATGGTGTCGGCCGAGGCCTTGAACAGCAGGTCGTAGATCACCGCCTTGTTCTGGTAGGCGATATCGGCGATCCGACCAGGCAGGGTGAACACGACGTGGAAATAGCCCACGGGCAGCAGCTCGGCCTCGCGCTCCGCCAGCCACTCGCGTGCGGCAGCGCCCTGGCACTTGGGGCAGTGCCGGTTGCGGCAGCTGTTGTAAGCGATGACCGTGTGGGCGCACTTCTGGTTCTCGCAGCGCGCCACATGGCCGCCGAGCGCTGCCGTGCGGCAGCGCTCGATCGCACTCATGACCTTCATCTGGCCGAGGCTGACATGGCCGGCATTGGCTTGGCGCCACGCCGCCCCGTGGTCGCGGAAGATATCCGCGACCTCCAGCGCTGGACGGGACATGGCGCCGCTATGCCGTCGGCTGGTCTTTCTGGTTCGTCTCTCGGCTCTTCTTGGGCTTCTTCTTGCGGGGCTTTGACAGCCGGTCGAGCGGACTCTCGATGTTGGCGATCATGCCGGTTGCGACGCGCGTGTAGCGCGCCGTGGTGTCCAGTTTGTCGTGACCCAAGAGTGCCTGGATCATGCGGATATCGGTGTCGTCCTCGAGCAAGTGGGTCGCGAAGCTGTGACGCAGCGCATGCAGTGTCACGCTCTTCTTGATCCCGGCCGCCTCGGACGTCTGGTGGAACAGGCGGCCGAGTTGGCGGGTCGTCATTGGCTTGCCGACTTTGGTGCCGGGAAACAGCCAGCGTTCCTGCAAAGGTATTCCCGCATCGTGTCGGGATGGGCGCGCCTTCCACCACGCCCGCAACAGAGCGAGCATCGCGGGCGACAGCATGACGTTGCGGTCCTTGCGGCCCTTCGACTGCTCGACGCGAATGATCCTCTGCGCCCTGTCGATATCCTTGACCTTCAGCCGCACCACCTCGCCGGCGCGCAGGCCGCAGCCATAGCCGAGACTGAGCAGTGTGCGGACTTTGAGGCTGCCGGCGACGGCCAAAAGGCGCCGCGTCTCATCCTGGCTTATCACCAGCGGAATCTTCTGCGGCTCGCGGAGGTGATAGATCTCGGCAGCGAGATCGTGCCGCCGCAGCGTGACGCGAAACAGAAACTTGAGCCCGGTCATGATCCGGTTGCGATTGCAGATGCTCATGCCCGTCTCGGTCAAGTGCAATTGGAACAAGCGGACCTCGTCCGGCGTGGCCGTGTCGGGCGAGCGCTTCAGAAATGCAGCGAACCGCTTGCAGCTATAGACGTGGCTGCGTTGCGAAGCCGGGCCGAGTTGGCGCGCCTGCATGTCCTCGATCATGCGCTGGCGCAGCGGAGTGACGGTGTTCGTACTCATAGGAAACTCCTGTCTTGGATGAGGTTGAAGACACCTCGATCTTCAAGACAGGGCGACCCGCCCGCTACCGACGATCTCTCCTCCGGTTACCGCACTCGCGGTCGGGCTACCCGCGCAGCGGGCTATCGCGCAGCGATTTTGTGCGTTGGCACTTAGCGTCAAATCGCGGCAACGCACCAATTCGGTAGCAATCGGGGCAGAGCGGACATTCGACACGCGACAACGCTGTCAAGCCTATTTCGTAGTGTGAGACATTTTTCGGTGAGACATCGTAAGGCGAGACAGACGCGGCGTGGATGCGTATGTTTTTCGTCATGATCGCGAGAGGCGCGCGCCCTGAGGATCACCGTCAATCACGGGTCCTCCCTGGCCGAAATGGTATGCGGGGGGCAACGGTGCGGCGCTCGCCCAGTGACGCGATAAAAATAGGCCATTTCGTTTCGTTTGGCCCTCGGCTCTCGTGAATTCAAA
>JAYUHJ010000159.1:0-11664 GCA_043767065.1 Hyphomicrobiales bacterium
GAGCCAGTTCCACATCATCCAGCCCAGCGTCGTGAAGTAGAACAGGCGCTCGCCCGCCGTCAGGCCGCAATGAAGCTGCTGCTCGGTCAGATGCTTCAAGAGCGTGCCGCCGGCGCCGTGCACGATGCATTTGGGAACGCCGGTCGTGCCCGACGAATAGAGGACATAGATCGGATGGTCGAACGGCAGCCGCGTGAAGCGCAGCTCCTTCGGCGCGAACGGCATGAGAAAAGTATCGAACTCGACCCCGCGCGGCAGTTTCTTTGCCACCGCATCTGCCTCGCCGAGATAGGGGATCACGACAATCTTCGCCGCACTCGGAAGATTCTGGGCGATGTGCTGCAACTTCTCCGTGATCGCGATGCGCTTGCCGTTGTACCAATAGCCGTCGCAGGCAAAGAAAACCTTCGGCTCGATCTGGCCGAAGCGGTCGAGCACCCCGCGCTCGCCGAAATCCGGCGAGCAGGACGAAAAGATCGCGCCGATCGAGGTGGTTGCCAGCATCAGGGCGATCGCTTCCGGCATGTTCGGCAGCATCACCGCGACCCGGTCGCCAAGGCCTACGCCCGCCGCGATGAGTGCCTGCTGGAGCCGCGATACGAGCGCTTCCAGCTCGGCGAAGCTCATGCGCCGCTCGATCTTGTCTTCCCCGCGAAACACCAGCGCCGTCACCGCGCCGCGCTGGCGCAAGAGATTCTCAGCGAAATTGAGCTTTGCATCCGGAAAGAAGCGCGCGCCCGGCATCCGGCCAGCACCGACAAGGCGCCGTTCGCCCTTGTCGCCGATGACGCCGCAGAAATCCCAGACCAGCTCCCAAAACTCGGCGGGTTTCATGACCGACCAAGCATGCAGGTCTCGGTAGGTGGCGAGCTTCAGGCCGAAACGCTGATTGGCCGTTTTGCGGAAGCGGCTCATCGCGCTGGTTGCGACCTGCGCTGGGTCGGGAACCCACAAGGGGCTATCTGGTGCTATTCCCATGCCGCCTTCCACATTGAAATCCCTGCATTCTTAGCGGCTTGCGCCGGAAGTGTAAGGCCTTGAAAGCGTCACAGACCCACCCGATGGTCTTTCTTCGGTGCGGGACGCATTGGGGGCGATTCTCGTCCCGCCACCGTTCCCGCCGTCCCGGCCGCTGGGTGAGTGTCGACGCATGCAACGACTGATCGTCGGCGCGCTAGCCGCCGTTATCCTTCTGGCCGGCGGCTTCCTGCTCATGACTCGGCTGGTGCCCGAGGAGGATGTGCGCGCTGAGGTAACACGTTCGCTGCAGCGCGCCACTGGCATGGAGCCGCGTATTTCCGGCTCGGCCAAGCTTACCTTCCTGCCCCGCCCCGCGATCCGTCTCGAAGATGTGCGGCTCGACGACGGCAGACGGTCCGGCATCTCGACGGGCACAATCGTCGCCACGGTGCGTCTGCTTCCGCTCTTGTCGGGCAATATCGAGATCGCGTCGATCATCTTCGAGCGGCCACATCTTGCCCTTGAAATCGATTCCGAGGGAATGAGCATCGCCGGCCTGCCGCTGCATGCGCCCGCGCCGCCGGAACAACGCGCGGCACTACCAGAATTGCGTATTGTCGACGGCATCGTCGAGTTCCGGGTCGCGGGCCTGGAATCGGCCGATACCTTGACCCGCGTCGAAGCCTCCCTCGCGTGGTCGGCCGCGGGCCTGACCGCGAGCGGAACCTTCGACTGGCGCCGCACATCGATCTCCGGAACTCTCAACATTGCCGACATCGGCGCGCTCCGCAGCGCCAATCGAAGTGGCATGCGGATACGTCTGGAAGGTGAAGGGCTGCGCGCCAACTTCGAAGGCGGTCTTGCCTTCAGGAACGGTCCGCAAGTCGAAGGATTACTCACCGTCGAAGGCAAGTCGCTGCGCAATCTGACCGCCCGATTCGGCTTCGAACCGCTCAAGCGCGGCGGTTTGGGCCCATTCTCACTGAAGAGCCAGGTTGCGCTCACGCCCAGCGCATTTGTGCTCTCGGGCCTTTCTATCGATCTCGACGGCAATCTCGCCGAAGGCGGACTAACGCTCAAGCGTGAAGGCGACCGTGCGCTGCTACAGGGAACGCTCGCCAGCGATACAATTGACCTCACCCATTACGCGGCCATTTCCACGCCCGGCCGCCCGACGAACGAATGGGTCGACGAGCCGATCCAGCTTTCCAGTTTCGATGCTTTCGACCTCGACCTTCGGCTCTCGGCCCGGCGCATCCTGATCGGCAAGACCGAGATTAGCCGCTTCGCAGCCGCGACGGCCCTCAAGAATGGCCGGCTCACGCTCAATGTCGGTGAGGCACAAGTGTTCGGCGGCGCCTTCACCGGCACGCTCGCGCTCGTACGCGGTTCCGCCGGGGCCGATGTGAAAATCCAGGCCGGACTCACCGATTTCAATCTTGATCGCGGGCTTGCGGAGCTTACAGGTGTCCGGCACCTGGAAGGCATCGGCGTGCTTGCGTTCGCGCTCGAAGGTTCCGGCAACACCCCGAACCAACTCATGCGCGAGTTTGCGGGTAATGCGAGCCTCGTGATCACCCGCGGCGCGGTTATCGGCGTCAATTTCGAGCAAGTGTTAAGACGCCTCGAGCGCAGGCCGCTATCCAACTTCGCTGACTTGCGCGGTGGACGCACTCCGTTCGAGCGCATCGCGGCCAAGGCGCGCTTCACTGAGGGCAGCGTGATGCTGGAAGAAATCCAGATCGACAGCTCGCTGCTCCGCGTGACGCTTTCCGGCGCGGCCTCGATCGCGCGGCGCGATCTTGAGCTGCGCGGCGTCGCGAGCCTGGTTCGGCCGGCGACCGCGAGCACCGGTGCGGGTACCAAGGTCTTCGATCTGCCCTTCCTCCTGCAGGGCCCCTGGGAGAGTCCGTTCTTCCTGCCCGACGCGGACGAACTGATCCGGCGCTCGGGCGCCGCGGCACCGCTTCTGGATGCTGCACGCGCAAAGAATAGCCCCAGCAGCACGGTCCGCTCGGTGATCGAATCGCTCACCGGCCAGCGCACGGCTGGCGAAACTCCGGCGCCCGAAGAACCGACGGGCGCTCCTGCTCCCGCCCAACGCTGACCCGGTCTCCGGGTCAGGCTCGGGTCTTGCCGAACCGCCCATGCCGCTTCATGGTGGCGCGCGATTCACTCACCGCCCCCTCACGATCGACCCTCCCTCCGCGCCATGCCCTTTCAGCGCTGTGACCTTCCGTTGATCCGCGCGATGGTGCTCGCATTGCTCGGGATCGCGACGTTCGGTTTAAGCGCGCGCGCTCAGCAGGATCTCCCGTCCTATCCTCCGGCCTTGTCGCAGGAGCTTGCCCCGCCACCGGCCGCACCTCCGATCAGCGCCGCGCCGTTGCCGGCGGCCCCCGGCCTTAGCGTGACGGTGACCCCGCTCGGCGTCGCCGCCGGCGGAAAGCCCCTGCCGCCGGGAGCGGCCGCGTCCCTGAATATTGTCGTGCGCAACGGCAGCCCGGCACCGCTCGCACGCGTGACGCTGACCGCGCGCATCGACGGCTTCAAGCCGGAGCCTGCATCGGCCTGGCGCGTCGAGGGCAACGCGGTTATCGCCGATCTCGGCCGGATCGGCCCGAATGCCGCCGTCGAACGCCGTCTCGTGTTGCCGGTCGAACGCGCCGCGCTGCTCCCGGGCGCAACGAGCCGCATCACGATCGAGGCACGCGTCGAAGGCGGGCCTAGCGCGAGCGTGGAATGGACCTTGCGGACCGCCGATTGCGCCGGCGCTTATCATGCGAGAATTTCCGCGCTCCGGACCGGCGCGATCCAGACCGCGAAGAACGAGGCCGACGCGATCCGCAAAAGCGATCCCGCCTGGCCGCGTTCGCGCAGCTTTCCCACGACCGGTGCGCGGACCGGCCCCGTCGCCAATGCCGAACGGCTCGCGGCCTATTTCCTCGCACAAGGCGGTGCGGACCCGGAACTCGGACGCGATCCATTGCGCTTCAACATCGTGCGTTGGGCATCGGATCTCACGGCATATTCGACGCAACCGATGAACCCCGCTCTGTGTTCCGGTGCCGAACAGCTCGTCGTCCGCTATCGCGATACGATCGCGCCCACATCGCGCCGGATCGAAGCGACCCGCGCCGCGGCGTTGAACGCACTCGAGGCGGCACGCAATGCGAGCGGCGCCGAACCGGGCGACGATCTCATGCGCATCCTCCGCCGCGCGATCGAAAAGGCCGGGCTGAAAGTTTCCGATGAGACCGTTTCCCCGCTGGCGGCACTATCGTCCGCGCGCGCCTCGGTCGACTCGGAGAAGAAGCCCGACGCCGCCCAGATGGAGACGCTGTCGCTCGCGGAAACCGCCGCTGTGCTGGCCGAGGCTGCCAAGCGCGTCGGGAAGCTCTCCGGCTCGATCGACGCCACACTGGCTGTGATCGCTACCGCCGCTAAAGAGACCTGCGTCTGCGCCTATTGAGCCGCGGGGCCCGCGTCGTCCCCGTCTAGATGCGCGAATAGCAGGTGATCCTGCCACTTGCCGGCGATGCAAAGATATTCGCGCGCATAGCCCTCACGCACGAAGCCGAGCTTTTCGAGCAACCGGATCGAGCCCGCGTTGCTCGGCAGACAAGCGGCTTCGACGCGTCGCAGCCGCAGCGACAGGTGCGCGAACGGCAACAGCGCCGCCGCCGCCGCGCTCATGTAGCCCTTGCGCGCGTGCGGCACACCGATCCAGTAGCCGAGACTCGCTGATTGCGCCACGCCGCGTCGCACGTTGGCGAGCGAAACACCGCCCACCAGCGCATGGTCGCTCGCGCGAAAAATCAGAAACGGATAGCCGAGATCGTCATGGAACTCGCGTGCGTAACGGCGCAGGCGCCGGCGGAATGCGCCGCGCGTAAGGTCGTCCTCGGGCCAGGTCGGCTCCCACGGCGCGAGAAAGCCGCGGCTTTGCTCGCGCAAGGCGACCCATTTGGAGAAGTCCGACATTTGCGGCGAGCGCAACCGGACGCCTTCGCCCTCGATCGCGGGCAGCGTCTCGGACCAAACCACCGACCGGAATAAGGCCATAGAGAAAAAGAGGAATTTGCCCCGGGCTCAGGCCGCCCTGCGCTCCAGACTCTCGACGATCCGCGCCGCCGTTTCAAGGCCGGCGCCGGGTCCAAGTGCCGCAAGTGTCGGCCGGCCCCCGGCGACGATCGCGCGGCCCGCCGCACGCGCCTCGGCGACGCCCACCGCCTCGATCTTGGCCACGATTTCCTCGAGCGGAATCACGCGCCCAAAGGCCAACAGCTGACGCGCGACCTGATCCGCGCGGGCCTGCGGGCTCTCGAGCGCGGCGAGCAGTCCGACCTTGAGCTGCGCCCGTGAGCGCGCGATCTCGACTTCGCTTGCATTCTCGGCAGCGTCGGAGATCTCGTCGATGACGACGCGCATCAGTTCGCCTGCATCGCCGGCGTCGGTACCCGAATAGACACCGAACACGCCGGTGTCGGAGAACGACGAATGGAAGGCCGAGATCGAGTAGCAAAGGCCGCGCTTCTCCCGCACCTCCTGGAATAGACGCGACGACATCCCGCCGCCGAGCAGATTTGCGAATACCTGCATCGCGTAAATGTCAGGCGAATGATAGGAGCGGCCTTCGAGCCCAAGCACCAGATGAGCCTGCTCGAGATCGCGCGCGCTGAGCTTGACGCCGCCGGAATATCGCGCGCGCTCGGCGGCCGGCGCCTGTCCGGCTGCGACCTTCGCGAGCCGCCGGCCGACTTCGCTCACCACCTGCTCGTGATCCAAGGCCCCCGCCGCGCCCACGACCATGCGTCCGGTCCGGTAATGTTTTGCCATGTAGTCGCGCAAACGCGCCGGCGTCTGCGCGCGCACGCTCTCGATCGTGCCGAGAATCGGCCGGCCGAGCGGCTGGTTTGGAAAGGCGCTTTCCTGAAAGAAGTCGAACACCAGGTCGTCGGGCGCATCGGCCGCAGCACCAATTTCCTGCACGATCACACCCTGCTCGCGCTTGAGCTCGGCCTCGTCGAAAGCCGGCTCGGTGAGAATGTCGGTGAGGATATCGAGCGCGAGACCGACGTCTTCGCCGAGCACGCGCGCAAAATAGCCCGTCATCTCGTGGCCGGTCGCTGCATTGAGATCGCCGCCAACGGCCTCGATCTCCTCGGCGATCTGGCGCGCGTTGCGGCGCTTGGTGCCTTTGAACGCCATGTGCTCCAGCAGATGCGAAATGCCGTGCTCGGCGGGCGTCTCGTGGCGCGAGCCGGCGCCGACCCAGATGCCGAGTGCTGCCGTCTTCAAGTGCGGCATCGGATCGGTGACGATGGTGATGCCGTTTTCGAGCTTGGTGAGGCGGACGCTCATGCGATCGCCCCGCTGGTCGCGGCACGGCTCTGTTCGGTGATAAATTTCACGATCTTCTCCTTGTCAGCCGGCAGCGCAGTCGCGCGCTCCGGCAGCGTCATCAGATTGGAAAGGCTGACCGGCAATTGCGGCCGGAAGCCGGTAGCGGCCTCGACGGCTTCAGGAAATTTCGCCGGATGCGCGGTGCCGAGCACAACGACTGGCGAACGGCCTCGATGTCCGCGCTTGCGCGCCACCGCAAGACCGACCGCACCGTGCGGGTCGAGCAGATAGCCGCTCGCGCGATGCACCTCGCGGATCGTGGCCCGCGTCTCGTTCTCGTCGGCCCGGCCGGCCTCGAAATCGGTGCGGATCGCGTCGAGCGCGGCTCTGCCGATGGAAAAACCCTTCTCGTCGGCGAGCGCCTGCATCAGCGCCCGCACCGAGGCCGCCTCACGGCCATAAGCTTCGAACAGCAGCCGCTCGAAATTGGAGGACACCTGGATGTCCATAGCCGGGGAAGACGTGGCGACCACGCCGCGCAGCTCGTAGCACCCGGTGGCGAGCGTACGGGCCAAGATGTCGTTGACGTTGGTCGCGATCACCAGCCGTTCGGCCGCAAGCCCCATGCGCTTGGCGGCGTAACCCGCGAAAATATCGCCGAAATTGCCGGTCGGGACCACGAATGTGACGGCTTTAGCGGGCCCGCCAAGCGCTGCGGCGGCAGTAAAATAATAGACCGCCTGCGCTGCGATCCGGGCCCAGTTGATCGAGTTGACGCTCGAGAGCTTCACCCGCTCGCGGAAGGCCTGGTCGTTGAACAAAGCCTTCACGATCGCCTGGCAGTCGTCAAAAGTGCCGTCGATTGCGAGCGCATGCACGTTCGCGTCGGCCGCAGTGGTCATCATCCGCCGCTGCACGTCGGAAACGCGCCCCTTCGGGAACAGCACCACGACATCCATGCGCTTGCGGCCGCGGAATGCCTCGACCGCCGCGCCGCCGGTATCGCCCGAAGTGGCGACGACGATGGTCGCGCGCGCGCCGCGCTGCGCGAGCACGTGATCCATCATCCGCGCCACCAGCTGCATGGCGACATCCTTGAACGCCAGCGTCGGCCCGTGAAACAGCTCGAGGACGAATTCGTTGGCGCCGAGGTCGTGCAACGGTGCGACTTCGGGACGATCGAACGCCGCATAGGCCTCGCGGATCATGCGCGAGAGATCCGCATCGGCAATCGCACCGCCGATGAGCGGACGGATCACCTCGAAGGCGACGTCCGCGTAAGGCCGGCCGGCGAACGATGCGATCGTCTCGCGCGACAGCGCCGGCCACGCCTCCGGCACATAGAGTCCGCCGTCGTGCGCGAGCCCGATCATGAGCGCGTCGGTAAAGGAGACGGGCGGCGCTTCGCCGCGGGTCGAGATGTAACGCATAGATTCCTCAAGGGTGCGGCGCACCCTAGAAGATCAGTGCTCGCCCCGCAAACGCTGCCACGCGAACACGGTGAACACGCCGAGCAGCGCCAGCGCCAATCCAAACCACGTGAGCGCGTAGCCCAGATGAGTGTTTGCGAAAACGAGCCGCGTCTCGCCGCCCTGCGGCAAACCACCGGGGATCGGCATCGCATCTGCGTCGATCATGAACGGCGCCACGCGAACGAGATTGAAATGCTTGGCGATCTCGGCCGGATCGCGCCGATACCAGGCACTGCGCGCCGGCTCGTTCGCCGGCGTGAACCAGTTTACGACTTCCGGCAGGCGCAAGAGTCCGGTCACGGTAACCAGCCCTTCGATCTGCCCTTCGCGCCGCGTTGACGGCTCCCTGCGCTCCAACGGAACGAAGCCGCGGTTGACGATGACGATCGCGCCGTTTGCAAGCTGAAGCGGCGTCAGCACCCAATAGCCCTGGCCGGAGAAGCGCCCCTTCGGTTCGGAAAGCACGGTGTAAACGAGCGCCTCTCGCGCGTGCTGAAAGCGGCCGCTGGCGGTAACGCGGCGATATTCGTCGCGGCTGGCGCTCACGTTCGGCCAGTCCGCCTCGACGGGGATCGGAACCGCCGGCGCTTTCGTCCGCGCCTCGACGCGCGCGATCAGATCTTCCTTCCAGACCCGGCGCTCGAGCTGCCAGAAGCCGAGCCCGGCGAGCACGGCAAGCCCCACCGCCGCGAGAGCGCTCGGCAACACGAGCCCGCGCAACTCCGCGCGCGCACTGCTCACGGCTCGCCCCGGTCCAGGCGGCCTTCCTCGGCTTTGTGGTGATACTGAAGCGCGATCATCAGCCCCTTGGCCGGCCGCAGCAGGCCAAGCGTCGTGAGCAGGATCAGTGGCAGCCACAGCAGCGCATGCAGCCAATAGGGCGGCCGCCAGAGAATCTCGACGAACATCGCCGCGAACACCACGAGGAAGCCCGCGATCAGGATCACGAACACCGCCGGCCCGTCGCCGGAATCCGCGAAGCCGAAGTCGAGCTGACAAGATTCGCAGCGCGGCGCCAGTTCAAGAAATCCGTTGAATAGCCGCCCCTTGCCGCAGCGCGGGCAGCGGCAGCGCAATCCGGCGCCGTAGGGCGAAACCGGCGGGAGGCTGTTCATCGCCGCCTCCCGCGCGCTTCAGTGCGCGGCGGCGTAATTCCCCGCGCCCCACACATAAATGAAGATGAACAGGAACAGCCACACCACGTCGACGAAATGCCAGTACCAGGCTGCCGCCTCGAAGCCGAAATGGTGCTCCGGCGTGAAGTGGCCGGCATAGGAGCGGAACAGGCACACGATCAGGAAAATCGTGCCGATGATCACGTGCGCGCCGTGGAAGCCGGTCGCCATGAAGAACGTCGACCCATAGATGTGCCCGGCGAAGGTGAAGGTGGCGTGGGTATATTCGTAGACCTGCACGCAGGTGAACAGGATGCCGAGGATCACCGTGATCCAAAGCCCCTGGATCAAGCCCTTGCGGTCGTTCTCCAGCAGCGCGTGATGTGCCCAGGTCACCGTGGTGCCTGAGGTGAGCAGGATTAGTGTATTCAGGAGCGGCAGGTGCCAGGGATCGAACGTGCTCTTGAAGCGCCCGTCCGCCGTCGGCACCGGCGGCCAGTGCCCGCCCAAGAGCTCGTAGCGGTCGAACTGAAACTTGTCGCCGGCCAATAGCGCCGCGTCGAAATACGCCCAGAACCAGGCGACGAAAAACATCACCTCCGAGGCGATGAACAGGATCATCCCGTAGCGCAGATGCAGCTGCACGACGCGGGTGTGATAGCCGGTCTGCGCTTCGATGATGACGTCCCGCCACCAGGCGATCATCACGTAGATGATGCCGATCACGCCTGCGATCGCGATCAGCGAGGTGCCGCCGCGCATCCAGTACACGCCGCCCATCGTGATCAAGAGCGCCGAAAACCCGCCGACGAACGGCCACGGGCTCGGATTGACGAGATGATAGTCGTGCTGCTTGGCGTGTGCGTCGGCCATTCCCTGCTCCGTCGGCTTCGATCAGTCTCTCAGCATGCTCGCTATCGCGCGGCAAGCCCTCACTTCAGCGCAGTTGTTGTCCCGACATGGTCGCGACCGGCTCCGGCCGCCGCCTTGCCGGGAAGAACGTGTAGGACAGCGTGATTTCGCTGATTCCAGCGAGCTCCCGGTCCTTATCGATCGCCGGGTCGATGAAAAAAGCGACCGGCATCTCGATCCGCTCGCCCGCGGCAAGCCGCTGCTCGGTGAAGCAGAAGCATTCGAGCTTGTTGAAATAAGCGGCCGCGACTGGTGGCGAAACATTGTAGGTCGCCGTGCCGATGCTCTCCTGCGCGGCGATACTCTGCGCGAGATAATGCACGAGCAGGGTCTCGCCGACTTTGATCTCGACCTCCCGCTGCCCGGGCGCGAAGGTCCAGGCGAGCCCCGGCGCCACGTTCGCGTCGAAGCGGACGATGATCCTGCGTTCGATCGATTCTTTTGGAGCAGAACGCGCGATCAAGGGCGTGCCGTCGAAGCCCGTGGTGCGGCAGAACCAGTCGTAAAGCGGCACCGCCGCGAATGACATCGCCAGCATCGCGCCGACGAACGCCCCGCAGGCGAACGCGACACGTAAATGCCGCCGCCGCAATTCGGCGAGCTCGCGCGCTTGATCGGGCGGCATTGTCATCACAGCGGCCTATTCATCACCTGCGGCCCCAGCTTCACGATCGTCACCGCGTAGAACAGGATTACGACCACGCCGAGCACGATCGCCAGGGCCAACGAGCGCCGCCGCCGGACCCGGCGCTGCTCTTCGGTCAGCACGATTCCGTTCTTGTCGGGCTTCATCGCACGATCGCTTCCACCAAGAGGGCTGCGAACAGGAGAAAGAGATAGAGAATAGAGAAACCGAACAGCCGCCGCGCCGCGGCGTCACCTGCAGCATCACGGCGCCGGAATACTTGCCATGCGAGCACGATGAACAGGCCGCCGAGCACCGCCGCGAACGTGCCATAGGCGATGCCGGCAAAGCCAAGCAGCGTCGGCGATATCCCCAAAGGAGCGAGAATTGCCGCATAGATCAGGATCTGTTTCCGCGTCTCGTCGGCGCCGGCCACGACCGGCAGCATCGGCACGCCGGCGCGCGCATATTCGGGCGCACGCAGAAGCGCCAGCGCCCAGAAATGCGGTGGCGTCCAAAAGAAAATAATGAGGAACAAGAGAACGCTCTCAAACCCGATCGTGCCCGTCGCCGCCGCCCAGCCGATCATGGGCGGCAAGGCCCCGGCCGCGCCGCCGATCACGATGTTCTGCGCGGTCCGGCGCTTCAACCACATCGTGTAGATCACGGCGTAGAAGAAGATCGTGAAGGCAAGCAGCCCCGCGGCCACGAGCCCGACCGCAAGCCCGAGCATCAGGACCGAGGCCGACGCCAGCACCAGCCCGAAGGCAAGCGCCTCGCCCGGCTCGACGCGCCCCGCCGGAATCGGTCGACCGCGCGTGCGCGTCATCTTGGCGTCGATATCGGCGTCCCACCACATATTGAGCGCACCGGCAGCACCTGCGCCGATGGCTATGCACAAGAGCGCCGTGAAGCTGAGCACCGGATGCAGCGCCTCCGGCGCCCGCACCAAGCCAACGAGCGCCGTGAAGATCACGAGCGACATCACACGCGGCTTCAGCAGCGCGAAATAATCGGCGACGTCGGCATGGCCCGAGAACGCTTCGGCGCGCCCGAGCGTATCGGTGCGGTCGGAAGGGATCGAGTTGGTGACCAGCGACATGGCTATGCCCGGCTCAAGCTCGCGCAGCGCCGCCGCGAGCGCTCAACGAATCCGCGGCAACACCTCGAAGGTGTGGAACGGCGGCGGCGACGGCAACGTCCATTCCAGCGTCGTCGCGCCCGCGCCCCACGG
>JAYUHJ010000160.1:0-4924 GCA_043767065.1 Hyphomicrobiales bacterium
TTGAAGCATCTGACCGAGCAGCAGCTTCATTGCGGCCTGACGGCGGGCGAGCGCCTGTTCTACTTCACGACGCTGGGCTGGATGATGTGGAACTGGCTCGTCACCGGGCTCGCGAGCGGGGCGACGCTCATGCTGTACGACGGCTCGCCGTTCGCGCCGGGGCCGGAAGTGCTGTTCCGATATGCGCAAGACGAGCAGATCAACGTCTTCGGAACGTCGGCGAAATATATCGACGCGGTGAAAAAATCGGGCCTGGAACCGGCCAAGCTGTTCGACTTGCCAGCGATGCGACTCCTCGCTTCCACCGGTTCGCCGCTCGCGCCGGAAAGCTTCGAGTTCGTCTATTCCTCGATCAAGCGCGACGTGCACCTTGCGTCGATCTCGGGCGGCACCGACCTGATCGGCTCGTTCGTTGGCGGCGATCCGACCGGACCGGTGTGGAAAGGCGAGATCCAGGGGCCGATCATCGGCATGGCGGTCGATGTCTGGTCCGAGGATGGCAGGCATGTCGAAGGCGAGCGCGGCGAGCTGGTGTGCACTACGCCGTTTCCCTCGATGCCGGTGAGATTCTGGAACGATCCCGAGGGCAAGAAATACCGCGCGGCCTATTTCGAGCGCTTCCCGAACGTATGGTGCCACGGTGATTTCGCCGAATGGACCGGGCACGGTGGCATCATCATTCACGGCCGCTCGGACGCAACGCTCAATCCCGGCGGGGTGCGGATCGGGACCGCGGAGATTTATGCGCAGGTCGAGCAGATTCCGGAGATCCTGGAGGCGATCGCCATCGGCCAGGAATGGGACCACGACGCGCGCATCGTGCTGTTCGTGCGGCTCAAAGATGGCGCCGTACTCGACGAAGCGCTTACCGAGCGGATCAAGCGGCAGATTCGCACCGGCGCGTCGCCGCGCCATGTGCCCGCGAAAGTGATCGCGATTTCCGATATTCCGCGCACACGCTCGGGGAAAATCACCGAGCTTGCGGTGCGTGACGTGGTGCACGGCCGGCCGGTGAAGAACACCGAGGCGTTAGCCAATCCTGAGGCGCTAGACCTGTTTCGTGACTTGTCGGAGCTCAAGAACTAACTTGTGGTAGCTATTTGTGGAGACACAGCCGTTGCACGTAATATCTCGTTTATTCTGGCAAGCCCGCGGCCCTGTATGATGATGAGCATATTGAGCGATCTGCTCACCAGCAAAACCGAACTTCTGTGGGCGGCGCTCGTTTCTGCAATAGTGTCGGCAGCCGTCTCTTACTTCTTCAAGCGTCGTGAGACTCGATACACAGCCGAGGTTGCGTACGAGTACGAACAGCGGAAGAAGCTCCGCGAATTGATCGGGCGCTATCACGGTCGACTGCTGAATGCGGCGAATAGCATGAACTACAGACACTGGAATATGTATGCGAATCACAAGCAGGGATGGCTCAAGGTAGGAGGGAAATATTCAAAGGCCGCATACTATTTTCGAAGTTCTGTCTATCGGTTCTTGAACGTATGCGCGCTGGTTCGCCAGCTTGAAGCGGAAGCTCTGCTGCTCGACGCAAGAATTGCTCAGAAGGAGGATTTTGTCTTTCTAAACTATACTGCAGCTTTGCACTGGGTGATGACGGACGTGGCTTTGACGGATGGGCTGCCTTACGACAGTTTCCATCAGACAGATCATTTCTTCTCTGATCAGTTTCGGCAGTATTGTGATGCCTGTCTGTACGATGGCAGCTTCATAAGTTTGGAGAAATTTTCGAAATTGCTTGACAGTAAGTCCATCGCTGTTGACCCCGTCCTCCATTATTTCGACGGCATCAACAGCAGCGAAGCTCGTTTAAGATGGGACCGTCTCGTAGCGTTTCATCTTCTCTTGATGGCTTTCATAAATTCATTTGGCTACAAGCGGCAGCGCTCCACTCAAGAGCATTTTGTTGACGCAGCAAAACAAATCAAAAATCTGCGCGTTCTTGAGAACTTGGTGACTTGGCTACCGCGGCATGATCTCGGACGTGACCCAGAGGCCACGAAAATCATACGGGCGGCCAGAGAAATTCATCGATCTGCAGCAGCGGGTACTGCCAACTAGTCTCGCGTTCTTAATGCGGGACCTAGACCGAACCCGACCGAGCCGGCGGCAATAGCTGCGGCGGCTGGCTCATGCGCGCCAGCAGCACCACGGGCCCCAGGCCTACGAGCACGATCATGAGCGCCGCGACCGCGCCGTCTTCATAGGTGCCGCGCGCGGCTTCCGCATAAATGTGGGTGGCGAGCGTCTCGAAACCGAACGGCCGCAGCAAGAGCGTCGCCGGCAATTCCTTCATGCAATCGACAAAGACTAAGATCGCCGCAGCGCCGAGCGAGGGCTTTAACAGCGGCAGATGCACGCGAAGCATGGTGCCGCGCGTGCTCTCGCCGAGGCTGCGCGCGGCCATGTCGAGGCTCGCCGGGATCTTGGCATAGCCCGCTTCGACGCCGCCGGCGGAGATGGCGAGGAAGCGGATCACATAGGCGAGCACGAGCGCCGCCCCCGAGCCAGAAATCAGCAGTCCGGTGCCAAAGCCGAGAACCTGCCGCGTTGCGGCGTCCAATGCATTGTCGAAGGTTGCGAGCGGCACCAGCAGTCCCACCGCAAGCACCGTTCCCGGGATCGCGTAGCCCAGCGAACCGACGCGCGCGGCCGCGTCGGCGAGCCCGCTGCGGTCGAGGCGAGCGGCATGTGCCAGCACAAGGCCGAGTGCCAGCGCGACCGCGGTCGCGGCCGTCGCGAACAAAACGCTATTGCGCGCCTCGATCACGATGTTCGAGGAAAGGCCGATGAAGCCGATCCGCGCCCAGGCTTCGTGCACCAGGTGGGCGGTCGGCAAGACGAATCCGATCAGCACAGGCGCGCTGCAAGCGGCGAACGCGCCGATGCTCGCGATGCCGGAGAGCTCGGCGAGCGCCGGTGGATGGGAGCGGCGGCTGCCGCCAGAAAACTGCCGGTGCCGACGGCCCCAACGTTCCAGGAGCACCAGTGCGAGCACGGCCGCGAGCATGACGAGCGCGATCTGCGCCGCACCCGGCAGGCTCGAGCGGTTTACCCAGGTGGCATAGATCGAGACCGTGAACGTGCGCACGCCGAGAAATTCCGAAGCACCGATATCGTTCAGCGCCTCCAGCAGCGCCAGCGTAGCGCCGACGGCGATGGCGGGGCGGGCAAGCGGCAGCGCCACGCGCAGGAAGGTCGCAAGGCTGCCGGCGCCGAGCGTGCGCGCGACTTCGAGCGCGGGCGCGGATTGCATGAGGAAGGTCGCGCGCGCAGCGAGATAGACATAGGGATAGAGCACGAAGCCCAGGAGCAGAATGCAGCCGGGCAGCGAGCGCACGTCCGGCAGCCAAAGCCCGCGCGGATCGTTGATCGCCAATATCGCCCGAAGCGCCGTCTGGATCGGTCCGAGTGGATGCAGAATATCGAGATAGGCGAAGGCGACGATGTAGGTGGGGACCGCGAGCGGCAGCAGCAGCGCCCAATCGAAGAATCCGCGGCCTGGAAAGCGGCAGGTGGTGACGAGCCAGGCGGTGCCGACGCCGATCACGACTGTGACGACACCGACGCCGAGCAGAAGCAGCGCGGTATCGTGGACCGCCTGCGGCAGCACATAGGCGAGGAGATGCGGCCAGAGGTCGCCGGAGCCCTGCGCGGCAATGGCGAAGAGGGCGGCGATCGGGGCCAGTACGACCGCGGCGACGAGCAGCGACGCAAGCGTCCAGCCGCGACCATCGCTCCTTTGGGCCGATGCGCGCACGACGCTCATGGGTTCAGGCTCGTGCCCGCGGTGGGCCGCCGCTATTGATCGAAGCCGACCTTGTCGACCAAGATGCTTGCCTGTTTACGATTCCTGGCGATGGCGACGAGGTCGAGCGAGTCGGGTTTGAGCGCGCCGAAGCTTGCGATGATCGGCTCAACCGCGGCGCCGTTGCGCACCGGGTACTCATAATTCACCCTTGCGTAGAGCCCTTGCGCCTCGTTGGAGACGAGATATTCGAGCAGCTTCTGCGCGTTGGCTTTGTTCGGCGAATGCTTGGCGACGGCGGCGCCGGAAATGTTCACATGCGTGCCGCCGCCCTTGAAGGTCGGCAACAGTGGATTGATAGCGTCACCCCACTTGAGCTGGTCGGGTCCGCCTTTGCCGCTGCGCATCAGGCCGACGTAGTACGAGTTGCCGACGCCGATGTCGCAGATGCCGCCTAGGATGTCGCGCGCGACCTCGCGGTCGCCGCCGGTGGCCTTGCGCGCGAGATTGGCTTTGACGCCGCGTAACCACGCTTCGGCATTGGCCTCGCCGTAGCGCGCGATGTAGGCGGCGATCAGCGCGGTGTTATAGGGGTGCTGGCCGGAGCGGATGCAGATCTTGCCTTTCCACTTCGGGTCCGCGAGCTCCTCGTAGGTGATGGCCGTGAGCGGCACGCGGTTCTTGGAGACATAAACGAGCCGCGCGCGCAGCGAGAGCGCGTACCAGTGGCCGTCCGGGTCGCGCAGGTTCGCCGGAATGGCGGAGGCGAGCGCTTCGGAACGCACGGGCTGGGTCACGCCCTGGTCGACTGCGTCGATCAGCCCGCCGAAGTCGACGGTCATCAGCACGTCGGCCGGCGAGTTCGGGCCTTCCGCCTTCACGCGCTCGATCAAGCCGTCTTTGATAAAGATGGCGTTGACCTTGATGCTGGTCGACTTGGTGAAGGCGTCCAGGAGCGGCTGGATCAGTCCGGTCTCGCGCGTGGTGTAGAGATTGACCTCTTGTGCGCTGGCGGCGAGCGGACAAGCGGCGAGCGCCATGAAGACGCCAGACACGGCGCCGCGAACGATTCCCAGACCCGGCATGGCGTTGCTCCGTAGACTAAACGAGCGCTAGGACTACAGAGGGCGAGCGGCGGCGTCAAGAAATTCTGCCGTGATATCA
>JAYUHJ010000161.1:0-2059 GCA_043767065.1 Hyphomicrobiales bacterium
TTGCGCACCCAGTTGCGCCAGTACTCCAGGGTTTCGTCCTCGAAGCGGCGGCCGAGGTCGCGCACGGCGTCCGGAACGGTTTCGTCCGGACCGAGCACCAGTGTTATTTCCTCTTCCAGGAAGAAAGGCGTTTCCTGCAGTACCGCCGTGATCGATGCATCGGTGGTCAGGCGCAGAACCACTTTCGGAGTGATGTAGCGGATATGGTTGCTGCCATAAGTGACGGGCGCGCGCTGGGCGCCCCAGTCGGCGGCGGGACGCAATCGAACGCGGATGCGCGGGCTGCCGGCGATGCGCTTCACGCGGCGCACGATCAGCATCGGGCAGAAGATTCGGCCGTGCTGCTGGAAGCGCGGCGCGAAGTCGGTCAGTTCGATGCAACCGCCATCCTGATCGTACAGGCGTGTAACCAGGACCGGTGTATCGGGCACGTATTGCTGTTCGACACGCACCTGATCGAGCAAGTCGATGGCCCAGATTCCGGGATCTTCGGCCTGGCGCTTGCCTTGCAGCAATGCGCAAAACAGAGCATCGCCGTCGAAGCGCGGAAAACATCCCCACACGATCTCGCCGTTGGCATTGATCAGTGCGCCTATGCTGCAATTGCCGATCAGCGCGAGATTCAGGTCATTCATGGAACCGCTCCGTTTCCAGAAAGGAGGTATAGGCCTGCAGCCAACGGCGAACGCTTTGCGCATCGTCAAGGTGCCAGCGGGCAAGCGAGCTGCCATCGCCCACCTTGATCGAATGTCCGCCGGCGATGTTGACCACCGCAAAACCATCCTCGTCCGTCACGTCGTCGCCGATGAACACGGGCAGGCGGCCGGAGAACGGCGGTTCGGACATGAAATCGGCGATGGCCGTGCCCTTGTCGCGGCCCCCGGGCTTGAGTTCGAGGACCATTTTCCCCTCCAACAGCTGGAACACCGGTCCGAGGCCGATGAGCAGGGCGTTCATCGTCAGGTCCGCCCATTCGCGCAACTCTGGCGCATTCCGGTAGTGCAGTGCCAGGCTCAGGCCTTTGTGCTCGACGACAATGCCCTGATGCCTGCGCGCCTGCAGATCGAGAAGTTGCGCCGCACGATTGATGCGATCCATGGCGCCGATCGAGCAGCTCACGTGTCCGGCAGTGTCGCGACGTTCCAGTCCGTGCTGGCCCGCGGCCGGATAGAGAATGGGAGCGAACAGGAAATCGAGGTCGGCCAGGCTGCGCCCGCTGATAAGCGCTACCGCGCCGTTGCTGAGCTGATGGGCGCGCCGCAGGACTTCGTGCAACTCCGGCGAAACAGTCACCGCATCGGGACGGCGCGCAATGTCGAGCAATGTCCCGTCGACGTCGAGGAACAGCGCCCAGCGTTCCGCGAACGGCGGCATATGCGCCTGATCATCCAGGGTTAGCTGGCCGCTCATGTCGTGACTTCCCTTGCTCCTCGCAGGAGGCGCTTGCCGAAGGAAACGTCGGTGCCGTGACGCAGGACCCGCGTGCGCCGGCGCATCACGGAAGCGTCGAGCAGCATGCGGCCCGCCCAGCGGTACACGTTGAACTCCTGGATCAGCGACCGCATGCTGCGCATCCGGTCGCGTTGTTCGCCGGGCGGCATGATGAGGGCGATGCGAAGCGCCGCGGCGAACTGATCCATGTTGTAGGGATTGATGATCAGCGCCTCCACCAGTTCGCGGGACGCACCGGTGAACTCGCTGAGAATGAGCACGCCCTGCTCGTCGTCGCGAGCGGCGACGAATTCCTTTGCCACCAGGTTCATGCCGTCGTGCAGGCTGCTGACGATGCAGACGTCCGCGCCGCGATAGTAGCGGTACACCTCGAGGGAACCGACGTTCTCCAGGCGCAGGATGATGGGCTGGTAGCCGTCGCTTCCAAATCTCGCGTTGATCCGTAAGGCCTCGGACTCGACTTTTTCCACGAAGTGCCGGTATTCGGGAATGCTGGAGCGGCTCGGTGCGCCGATCTGCAGCAGCGTTAGCTTGCCTGTCCACCCTGCTTCCAGTTCGAGTAGGTGTTCCAGCGCCAGGAAGCGTTCGAGGATGCCCTTGGTGTAGT
>JAYUHJ010000162.1:0-4905 GCA_043767065.1 Hyphomicrobiales bacterium
AAGGATTTTAAGGGAATCGCGGAGCAATATTGATTCAAAATGATCATCGAACGCGCAAGATCGATTCAAAAATCCATTTACTCGGATTCGATTGTTTCAAATTCTAATTCCACAGCTTCATTTTGGATACTTTTTCAACAGTATCTACCAAAGGCGGAAGTGTAGGTTGCTTTGACCCCAATCGCCGCAGGGCTCCAACGGCTATCGCATCACGGCATCAGTCTGCTGCAAATCGAAGAACGCGCTCGGCACCGAAAAAGGGGCGCAAGTTGCAGGAAACCAGAACTCGTTCACGCCGTGGCCGTGCGAGCGAATATGCGGTCAATCTTGGTGGCCATGATGAAGTCGTTCTCATGCAGTCCCTTAATCTTCTTGGTCTGCAGAGAGACTGTCGCATTGCCCCAACCGAAGCTGATATTCGGATGATGGCCTTCAGCTTCCGCGAGTTCACCAATCTCCTGAACAAAGGTAAGCGCCTCCCGGAAATTGCGAAACAGGAAGCTCCGCTCGATGTGGTGAGCTTCCTCCGGCAGTTGCCAGTCTGGGGCCTGTGCATGAAAGAGCTCAGCTTGCTCACGCGTGAGTGGAGGTATTCCTCCGCGACAGGGAGTACAGGTTTTGCTAGCAAGAGCCTCGGTCATGTTGCTTGCCCCTCGTGTCAACCGTCGCCCGCACTAAGGCTGGCAAACTGTGAAAGTGATGTTGCGATCTCCGCGACCCAAGCCATTGAAGGGACTGTGATCACGGCCGCTGCTGCGCCCGGTTGGATCAGTTGGGCCGATCTCGGGGCAGGCACCCATACGGCGCGGGCGCTGTCCGCCTCAATCACCCGCGCCGGGATTTGGTGAGAAGTATCGGAGTTTGTCGGGCTTCCCCTCCCACTCCTTCCAGTCGGGCGGGGGCGATTTTTTGATCGCAATATTTGGCCAGATTTTCGCGTAGTCGGCGTTCAGCGCAAGCCACTTGTCGGCCCCTGGCGCGGTATCGGGTTTGATTGCGTCAACCGGGCATTCCGGCTCGCACACGCCGCAATCGATGCATTCGTCGGGGTGGATGACGAGCATGTTCTCGCCCTCGTAGAAACAATCCACGGGGCACACGTCGACGCAGTCCATGGTTTTGCAGCGAATGCAGCTCTCGTTGACGACGTAGGTCAATTAAGCGTCCTTTCAGCAGATCGCAGTGGTGAACTCATTCATGGTGTCCGCCATCGCGGCGCGCGCTCGTTGGCAGAAAATGGACGCAGAGAAGACCCGCGTCCTCCGGCTGGATCGGAACGCCGAGCAGTAGGCATTCAGGGGCCGAGGGGCTCGCGCTTGTCAGGTTGCAGCACATCTCTCCACCGAGGTACTTGCAGTCCTGGCAAACACCGAAGCGCCGACGCGCCCCACTCGCAGCTACCGTGGTCAGCACTTGGTGCAGGGCGTCGTGCATCGCGGTTTGCTCCTCCGCGTCGAGCGAGCCCACGGCGCGCACCAGAACTTCGAACGGATCGCACGCAAGCGCTTTATTACCCTTCTTTGTCAGTCGCA
This sequence comes from Hyphomicrobiales bacterium, assembly GCA_043767065.1. GTDB lineage: Bacteria > Pseudomonadota > Alphaproteobacteria > Rhizobiales > Xanthobacteraceae > JAHFPN01. Next base: position 1,533 of record JAYUHJ010000162.1, read on the forward strand.
GACTGACGCTTCGCCCATCCGCCTTGGATTGCTGTCGGACCAAGTACCCGCCTGCCTGAAGCGCCTTTATGGCTTGTGATGCGGTGCCGCGGGTGGTCGCTTGAAATTCCGCGAATGCCGACGGGGTGCGGGAGAACGAGTTCGCGCGGGCGAAGAAGCGCAGCGCCATCCATTGGGCGGGACTGAGTTCGCCGTCATAGCTCTCGGCTTGCACGAGCCGTCCTAGCTGCAGCAGGAGCTCTGCCGTTTCGCGTGATGACATGGTCACCTCTCAGACAAACTAATAGTGTTTCGAAATCAAATTGACAATGGGCTCAGATGCAGATAGTTTTGTTTCGAAAGTAGTTGGAGGGCTTGATCATGGCCCGCACCGCGGCCTTCCCGATCCTTACGGCCGAACCCGGCCTCACCCGCTATTTTAAGGAAATCCGGCGGTTCACGATGCTGGAACAACAGGAAGAATACCTACTGGCCAAGCGCTGGCGCGAGCATGGCGAACGCGTCGCGGCACACAAGCTCATCACCAGCCATTTGCGCCTCGTCGTCAAGATCGCCATGCGCTATCGCGGCTATGGCCTGCCGATCGCCGAGGTGATCTCCGAGGGTAATGTCGGCCTGACACAAGCGGTCAACCGTTTTGACCCCGACAAGGGCGCTCGCCTTGCCACCTACGCCACGTGGTGGATCAAGGCCTTGATCCTGCAATACATCCAGCGTTCGAGGTCGCTGGTGCAGATGGGCGCCACGCGCAATCATAGGAGGCTGTTCTTCAACCTGCGCAAGGCCAAGAGCAAGATTTCCGTCCTCGACGAGGGCGATATGCGGCCGGACCAGGTCAAGCTCATCGCCCGGCGGCTCGGCGTCACCGAAACGGACGTGATCTACATGAACCGCCGGTTCGGTGGCGACGCCTCGCTCAACGCGCCGATCCGCGAGGACGGCGATTCCGGCGAGTGGCAGGACTGGCTGGTGAACGAATCCCCGAGCCAGGAGCGTATCCTGGTCGAGACCGAGGAGTTCGATAACCGCCGCAAGGCTTTGTCGCAGGCGCTCATTGTCCTGAACGATCGCGAACGCCGCATCTTCGAGGCGCGATGGCTTGCCGACGATCCGGTCACGCTGGAAGGGCTGGCCGTCGAATTCGGCGTCTCGCGCGAGCGCGTGCGCCAGATCGACGTGTGTGCCTTCGAGAAGGTGCAGAAGGCGGTGAAGCACCGCGTCGCGGCGATGGAGACCCCGGCGGGGAGAGGACGCACGCTGCCGAGGGCCGCTCATTGAAATTTGCGGCGCTTGAAGGCCGCGGGCGTCCCCGAGCGCTCGACGCGACGGGGTGGCGGCTTATGACCGCTTAGGGTCGATACTGTTGAAAAAGTCGCCGTGGAAAATCTGTAGAATAAGAATACGCAACAATCGAATCATGGGCGCTAACTTCTTGAATTGATCTTGCGCGTTCGATGCTCGTCTTGAATCAATGTTGCTCGGAGTTCCCCTCAAAATCCTTTTTCAACAGCATCGGTCAGAAGCGGACATTATCAAATTTGACGCGCTGCGCGTCGCCGAGCGCTAAGCCGCCTCTGCCAGCGCCACGCGCGCGTCGGCGCGGATGCGCTCGACCATGGAGCGGAATCCGTTCGAGCGCTGCGGCGTGAGATGCTCCTTCAGCCCGAGCTTCTCGAACAGCGCGATCGCGTCCCGCTCCAGGATCGCGCGCGCCGGCTGCTCCGAATAGAGCGCGAACAGGATCGCGATCAGGCCCTTCACGATATGCGCATCGCTGTCGCCGTGGAATGAGAGCACCGGCCCGCCGCCGTTCTTCGTGGGCTTGGTCTCGCTCACCAGCCAAACCTGGCTGGCGCAGCCCTGCACCTTGTACTTGTCGGTGCGGGCGCCCTCGGGCAGCGGCGGCAGCGCCTTGCCTAGCTCGATCACATAGCGATAGCGGTCGTCCCAGCTGTCGAGGACGCTGAAATCGTCGATGACCTGCTCGATGTTCATGCACAAGATATAGGTCAGCCGGGGCGGGATGCCAAAGCGCCACAAGCAACGCGTCATTCCGGGACGGCGCGAAGCGCCGGGCCCGGAATCCATAACCACCGATGGCGGATATGGATTCCGGGCTCGCGACCCACCGATCTCGGGTTTACCCGAGATCGGCAATCAATAGTGCCCAAGTCGGCTAAAGCCGACTTGGGTGGGCCGCGCCCCGGAATGACGAGAACAGGTTGGCGGTCGCCGGAGGTTAAGTCGGCCGGCGCGGCGGCAGCGGCACTTTGCCGGGCGCGCTCCAGGCCGGAGCCTGATCGGCGGGTGTCAACGTATGCCGGCCGGGCTGCTCGGCCGGTGCGGCTTTGGGCGCGTCGCCGACGCGCTCGGAGATGAAGTCGTAGAGCATCTTGGCGCCGTGCTGCGCCTTCTGCCCAAAGGCCTGCATGGCGTGCGAGCCGGTCTCGCAGGCCTCGGGCTTGCGCGCGCAGAAGCCGCGCGCGTCCTCGAACGCGGTCTTGGCCGCGCCGAGCGTCTCGATCGTGCCGACTTGGGGCTTGTTCGGATCGGCGCGCGGGTCCGCCGGCGCCGGCAACAGCAGCACCACGATGGAAAGCCAGAATGCCACGCGCAACAGGAAGAACATGACGTCCCCTGACGCGGCTTATTCCCCGCCGCGTTCGCCTGCACCATAGGACGGCAGCTTCCAAGGAAGCGTTGGACCGATAGGGGGCATTCGCCTCGAATTTTCATGGTTCGGTTGATGATTCGGAAACTGCGCGCCGCCCGGCCCATGACGGCGGCTGCGGCCCGTTCTGGAAACCTTTCATTCACCATCCGGCGCTTGCCGCGGCCGGAAGCGGGCACAAAGCACAGTCCGGCGAGGCTTTTCGCGCCGTCTCGCCGGTAGCCTTAGCGTTCGCTTAAGCGGCCGATGCCACGATGCCGCTCAGCAGGAGAGGGGGCGGCGCGCCTGTTCGCGCCGTGTATGCGTTGCGTAAATTCACCATGTTCGGACCCGTTCGCCATCCCGTTCGCGCCCATCCTGTTCGCGCTTACGTGGACGCGCTGGTGCATTCCTCGGCGCGGTCCGATCCCTTGGCCGCGGCGCGGCACCGCGTATTCATCGCGACGCGTCTGACCGGCGTTCTGGTCGCATTCGCTTTTCTCCCCGTTCTGCTCGTGATGCATGGCGCACCGACGCTGGTCGAGGCGCTCGCTTTCGCGTGGTGCCTGACGCCCTTGATCGCGATCTGGGATTTGTCGCGCACCGGCGCCTATGAGCGCGCGCATCTGATCTCGGTCGTGACCTTCGGTGGACTGATCGCGACGATCGCCGCCGCGACCGGCGGGATCAGCTCCTTCGCCGCGCCCTGGCTCGCGGTGCTTC
>JAYUHJ010000163.1:0-2050 GCA_043767065.1 Hyphomicrobiales bacterium
ACGAAGGCGGCGAGAACGAACGTGAGCGGGATCGAGTGAAAGCGCATGGGGCAAGCCTCTTACCGAGCCATTCCAGCTGGTCGCAACATTGACAACGCGGGGGGCACTTCATATCTGTCCTGCGAAGCGCCGGCCAGCACGAATTTGGGCCGCAATTCCAATATCGAACGAGCTTCGGCCACCCGGCGGCCTGAGGGCCGTTTGCGAGGGTCAATGCCCGTTCGAACGACGACCAGGAACACTGCTCGATGATCGGCGCCCTCGCCCGCAAGATTTTCGGCTCGGCCAACGACCGGCGCGTTCGCGCTTATCAGCCGCGCGTTGACCAGATCAATGCGCTGGAGCCGGAGCTTGCGAAACTTTCCGACGAGGCGCTGCGCGCCCGTACCGAGGAATTGCGCAAGCAGGTCGCGGCCGGCACGCCGCTCGACGAGCTCCTGGTGCCGGCCTTCGCCACGGTCCGCGAAGCGTCCAAACGCACGCTCGGCCAGCGCCATTTCGATGTCCAGCTGATCGGCGGCATGGTCCTGCACGAGGGCTCGATCGCCGAGATGAAGACCGGCGAAGGCAAGACGCTGGTCGCGACGCTCCCGGTGTATCTGAACGCTCTCGCTAGCAAGGGCGTCCACGTCGTCACCGTCAACGACTACCTCGCTACCCGCGACTCTGAATGGATGGGGCAGATCTACAAGTTCCTCGGGCTCACGGTCGGTGTGATCGTGCACGGGCTCGACGACGAGCAGCGGCAAAAAGCCTATGCCTGCGACGTCACCTACGGCACCAATAACGAGCTCGGGTTCGATTATCTGCGCGACAACATGAAGTACGAGCTCGCGCAGATGGTGCAGCGCGGGCACGTCTACGCAATCGTCGACGAGGTGGACTCGATCCTGATCGACGAGGCGCGCACGCCACTCATCATTTCCGGTCCACTCGACGACCGCTCCGACTTCTACAACACCATCGACGCCTTCATCCCAAAGCTCGATACGGCCGACAAGGTCGATTACGAAGTCGATGAGAAGCAGCGCACGGTGGTGATGACCGAAGCCGGCACCGAGAAGATGGAGCGGATTCTCCGCGAAGCCGGATTGCTCAAGTCCGAGTCGCTCTACGACATCGAGAACGTTTCCGCCGTCCATCACGTCAATCAGGCGCTACGCGCGCACAAGCTGTTTCAGCGCGACCGCGACTACATCGTGAAGGACAACGAGGTCGTCATCATCGACGAATTCACCGGCCGCATGATGCCGGGCCGGCGCTACTCGGAAGGCCTGCACCAGGCGCTGGAGGCGAAAGAACACGTCGCGATCCAGCCCGAGAACCAGACGCTCGCCTCGATCACTTTTCAGAATTATTTCCGCCTGTACAGCAAGCTCGCAGGCATGACCGGCACGGCGCTGACCGAGGCCGACGAGTTCGCCGACATCTATGGCCTCGAGGTCGTGGAAGTACCGACCAATATGCCGATGATCCGCGACGACCAGGACGACGAGGTGTACCGGACGGCGGCGGAGAAATACCGCTCGATCGTCGAGCTGCTGAGAGACTGCAAGACGCGCGGCCAGCCTGTGCTGGTCGGCACGGTCTCGATCGAAAAGTCGGAGCAGCTCGCGGAAATGCTGCGCAAGGACGGTTGGGAGCAGCACGATTTCTCCGATCCCAATGCATTCGCTGCGCTCTATTCGGGCGACGAGGGTGCGAAGAAGACCAAGGTGTTCGCGGTGCTGAATGCGCGCTACCACGAGCAAGAGGCCTACATCATCTCGCAAGCCGGCGTGCCGGGCGCGATCACGATCGCGACCAACATGGCCGGCCGCGGCACCGACATTCAGCTCGGCGGCAATGCCGACATGCGCATCAAACAGGAGCTGGGCGACATTCCGGAAGGTGCCCAGCGCGATCAAGCCGCGGCCACGATCCGCGAGCAGGTCGCGAGACTCAAGGAAACGACGCTCGCCGCCGGCGGCCTGTTCGTGCTCGGCACCGAGCGCCACGAGTCGCGGCGCATCGACAACCAGTTGCGCGGCCGCTCCGGCCGCCAGGGCGA
>JAYUHJ010000164.1:0-2046 GCA_043767065.1 Hyphomicrobiales bacterium
GGCCGTCGAGGTGCCCGGCGGCAAGGCCGGGCCGGTGAAGATCGACAAGGACGAGCATCCGCGTGCCGACACCACGCTCGAAGGGCTCGCCAAGCTCAAGACTCCGTTTCGCAATCCGGGCACGGTGACCGCGGGCAATGCCTCGGGCGTGAACGACGGCGGCGCGGCGGCGATGCTGCTCGCTTCCGAAGACGCCGTGAAGAAATATGGGCTGAAGCCACGGGCGCGCGTCTTGGGGCTGGCGAGCGCGGGGGTCCCGCCGCGCATCATGGGCATTGGCCCAATCCCGGCGACCGAAAAGCTCATCGCGCGGCTTGGGATCAGCGTGAAGGATTTCGACGTGATCGAGCTCAACGAGGCCTTCGCCAGCCAGTCGCTCGCCTGCGTGCGCGGGCTCGGGCTCGCCGACGACGCGGCGCACGTGAACCCGAACGGCGGCGCCATCGCGCTCGGGCATCCGCTCGGCATGTCGGGCACCCGCATCACCGGCACCGCGTTGCACGCGCTCGAGGAGATGGGCGGCAGGCGCGCGCTCGCCACCATGTGCGTGGGCGTTGGGCAGGGTGTGGCCATCGCGATCGAGCGGGTTACCTGACGCGCAGGCCATCGACAATCGCGCGGACTCGGGAATAATCGCGCTGGCGCGCCGCGCGCCGGGTGGGGGCGATCATGTTCAAGACGATTTCCGACGATGCGCTCGATCAATTGTTTCGCTCGGCCCGTTCGCACAACGGCTGGAAGGATACGCCGGTCAGCGACGTGCAATTGCGTGCGCTCTACGAGATCATGAAATGGGGGCCGACCACCTCGAACTCGCAGCCGCAGCGGATCCTGTTTCTGCGCATGCAGAAGGAAAAGGACCGGCTCAAGCCGGCGATGAGCCCGAGCAATCAGGAAAAGACCATCACCGCGCCGGTGGTCGCGATCCTCGCTTATGACCTGAAATACTGGGAACACATCGAACGTTTCTATCCGATCGTGGCCAAGTCCTATATGGAGCGCTCGCGGACGGATGCGGCGTTCACCGCGCTGACCGCGTTCCGCAATGCGACATTACAAGCCGGTTATTTCATCATCGCCGCCCGCGCGCTGGGGCTCGATTGTGGGCCGATGTCGGGTTTCGACAACGCCAAGGTGGACGCCGAGTTCTTCCCGGACGGGCAGTGGAAGTCGAATTTCTTGTGCGCCATCGGAGAGGGCGATCCAGCCAAGCTGCGCCAGCGCTATGGCCGGTTCGAATTCGACGACGTGTGCCGGATTCTGTGACGTTCAGCCGCAATCCCGCCTTGACGCTGTATTCATGTGGCCCAGGCATGCTCGAATGAGCGGCCGGGGAAACCATGGCGGAATACGACATCGCGGTGATCGGCGGCGGCATTCATGGCTGCGGCATCGCTCGTGACGCCGCCGGCCGCGGGCTTTCGGTCTTGCTCGTCGAGCAGGGCGACTTGGCCTCCGCGACTTCCTCGGCCTCGACCAAGCTGATCCACGGCGGCCTCCGCTACCTCGAGCATTTCGCCTTTCGCCTGGTGCACGAGTGCCTGGTGGAGCGGGAGCTTCTCTTGAAGCTCGCGCCGCATCTGGTGCACCCGCTGCGGCTCGTGCTGCCGCACGCGCCCGGCATGCGATCGGCTTTCATGCTGAAGATCGGCCTCAAGCTCTATGACTGGATCGGCGGGGCCAGCGTGCTGCCGCGGAGCCGCGTGCTCGATCTGGCCGACGATCCGGCCGGGGCGCCGCTGAAGCGCGGGTTCCATACGGGCTTCGAATTTTCCGATTGCAGCACCGACGACGCGCGGCTGGTGGTCGCCAATGCTATCGGCGCGCGCGAGAAGGGGGCCCAAGTCCGTACGCGCACGCGCTGCGCGGCGGCGCGGCGCGAGGACGGCCGCTGGAAGCTCGTGCTGCAAACGGAAGGCCAGCGGGAGAGCGTCACGGCGCGCGGGCTGGCGCAACGGATCGAGGACTTGTCCCCGTGGGGCGCGGTGACCGACGGGACCAGGACCGACACGCTGCCCCAAATCTTCCACTATCCCCGCCTGGGCT
>JAYUHJ010000165.1:0-4884 GCA_043767065.1 Hyphomicrobiales bacterium
AGCTTCAATTCGCCGCCATGCAGCCGCGCCACCGCGGCCGCGAGCGACATGCCGAGCCCGGCGCCGGGCTGGGTGCGGCTGGCTTCGAGCCGCACAAAACGCTCGAGCACGCGCACGCGATCCTGCTCCGGAATGCCCGGGCCGCGATCGGCCACGACGAAGCGCACCGCGCCGTCCTCGCCGTTCGCACTCATGACGATCTCGGCGGGCTGGCCCGGCTGCGGCTTGCCGTACTTGATCGCATTGTCGATGAGATTGGCGAGCGCCTGGCCGATGAGTTCGCGGCTGCCGTGCACCGGTAACGGTCCCTTGGCCTCCAGTTTCAACGCAAGGCCCTGTTGCTCGGCGAGCGGCTCGTAGAGCTCGGCCACGCTCTCGGCGACATCGGCGGCGTCGAAATCTGTCATGTGCTCGCGCGCCTGGCCGGCCTCGGCGCGGGCGATCAGCAGCAGCGCATCGAAGGTCCGGATCAGGCCATCGGATTCCTCGATCGTCTTCTCGATCACGGCGCGATACTCGGCGTCGCTCTTGGCGGTGCGCAGCGCCTCCTCGGCGCGGTTCTTGAGGCGCGTGAGCGGCGTCTTGAGATCGTGGGCGATATTGTCGGAGACGTGCTTCAATCCGATCATGAGCGCCTCGATGCGCTCGAGCATGGCGTTCAGGCTGCTCGCCAGCCGGTCGAACTCGTCGCCCGAGCCCGCCACCGGCAAACGGCCGGAAAGATCGCCGGCCATGATGCGGTCGCTGGTCGCTGTCATGCCGTCGATGCGGCGCAACACCCGGCGAGCGATGAACACGCCGCCGGTCACGCCCATTATCACGAGCACCAACACCGCCCAGCGCGCGGGCGCGGCGAGCACCTGGCGGATAAGCTCGCGCTCTTCCAGGTCGCGGCCGACGAGCAGGCGGAACCCGGCGGGCAACACGAAGACGCGCGCGAGCGCGCGCGAGTCCTTGGCCTCGGCGCCTTCCTCGCTGCGTTTGTAAGTGATCTCGCGCCAGCCGGTGCTCTGAAGCGTTCCGGTCGGGACATCGGCAACATTTCCGGCAAGCGTTACGCCGGTGGCGGTGGTGATGAGATAGACGCTCGAACCCGGCAGGTTGGCGCGCGCCTCGACCACGGCCACGAGGCGGCGGATACCGCCGATATTGTACTGCTCGTAGAGTCCACGCACCTCGGCGTCGATCGTCTCGGTGATCTGGTCGAGGACGAGCTGTTGGGTATGTCGCGCGAGGTACGCGATCACGCCGCCGGCGAACAGCGCGAACAGGATCATATAGACGGCGACGATCTTGAACGCCGTTGTGCGTACGAGTCTACCGAGCGCCGTCACGGATCATGTATCCGGCGCCGCGGATCGTGTGCAGGAGCGCCTTGTCGAAACCCTTGTCGATCTTGGAGCGCAGGCGCGAGACGTGCACGTCGATCACGTTAGTTTGCGGATCGAAGTGATAGTCCCAGACGTTTTCGAGCAACATGGTGCGGGTAACGACCTGCCCGGCGTGGCGCATGAGATATTCGAGCAGGCGGAATTCGCGCGGTTGCAGCGGAAGCTCTTTGCCGGCGCGGGTCACACTATGGGCAAGGCGGTCGAGCTCGAGATCGGCCACGCGATAGACGGTATCGGCCGCCTGCGGCGCCCGGCGGCGCGCGAGCGCCTCGATGCGAGCCAGCAGCTCGGAGAAGGAATAGGGCTTGGAGAGATAGTCGTCACCGCCGGCGCGCAGCCCAGTGACGCGATCGTCGACCTGGCCGAGCGCGGAGAGAATCAGAACCGGCGTGGCGCGTCCCTTTTCGCGCAACTCGGCGACCAGCGAGAGTCCATCGCGCTTGGGCAGCATGCGGTCCACCACCAGCACGTCGAAATCGCCGTCGAGCGCGAGCGCCAGACCCGTCTCGCCGTCGCCGGCGATCTCGGCCACGTGGCCGGCTTCGCGCAACGCCTTCTTCAGGTAATCGGCGGCTTCGCGATCGTCCTCGACGACAAGCAGGCGCATGGCGGAATCCGCAACGGGCGACTCGATGGCCGGAGTTTCGCGCATCTGGTGCCTACAGGCGATGCTCTAAAAAGTAGGGCGGGAGGCTTTTGGCCTCCCGCCCCGGGTATCAGGCGGTCGGAGGGGGCGTGGGGGGAATGCCGCCGCCTGCACCCAACTCAGCCGCGTCCGACCGGAACGGTCACAAAGCGGGTGCCCTGCTCGGTTTTCACGCGCATGAGCACCACGCCCTTGCCTTCGGTTCGGGCCGCGGAAAATGCGTCGCGGATCTCGGCCGGCGTCGAAACCGCCTTGCCCGCGACCTCGAGGATCACGTCGCCGGACTTGAGCCCGCGCTCGGCGGCGGGGCCGTCCGGCTTCACGTCGGTGATGACAACGCCGATGTCTCCGGAGCCGGCGACCGACTTGGCCGGGGCCATGGAGAGGCCCAGGCGCGGCTCGACCACCCGATCACGGTCGCGATCACGATCGCGGCCGCGCGGCTCGGTAGTACGGTCCGCGGTGCGGTCCTCGGGAAGCTTGGTGAGCAACACATCGACGTTGCGCTCCTTGCCCTCGCGCATGACCGCAAGCTTCACGGTCGTGCCGGGCGGGATGAGCGATATGCGGCGCGACAGCTCGCGCGCGTCCTTGATGCGCGTGCCATTCACCGCCATCACGACGTCGCCGGACTTGATACCGGCCTTGGCCGCCGGACTGTCGGCTTGCACGTCGGCGACGAGGGCGCCCTGCGGTTCCTTGAGGCCGAGGCTTTCGGCGATTTCCGCGGTCACCGGCTGGATGTTGACGCCCATGAAGCCGCGCGTGACGATGCCGCTCTCTTTCAGCGAGGCGACGACGCGGCTGACGGTATCGGCCGGGATGGCGAACGCGATACCGATATTGCCGCCGGTCGGAGAAACGATCGCCGTGTTGACGCCGATCACTTCACCCGCAAGGTTGAAGGTCGGGCCGCCGGAATTGCCGCGGTTCACCGCGGCGTCGATCTGCAGGAAGTCATCATAAGGGCCGGCGCCGATGTCGCGGCCACGGGCCGAGACGATGCCGGCGGTGACGGTGCCGCCCAAGCCGAACGGATTGCCGACCGCGAGCACCCAATCGCCGACGCGCGGCTGAGCGGTCGCGAGCTTGACCCACGGGAAGTCGGTGCGGCCATCGATCTTCAGGAGCGCGAGATCGGTGCGCTGATCGCGGCCGATGACCTTGGCGGTGTAGACCTTGCCGTCGTCCATGATGACTTCGACGGTCGTGGCCTTATCGATCACGTGGTTATTGGTGACCACGAAGCCGTCGGCGGAAATGAAGAAGCCGGAGCCCTGGCCGGTGACGCGCCGGTTGCGCGGCATCGGCGAGTTGGGCGAATTGGGCTGATCGCCGAAGAAGCGGCGGAAGAAGCGCTCCATGTTCGGCGGCACGTTCTGACCGGGTCCATCCTCTTCTTCGATAGAAGAAGTGCGCGGGCCGTCGATCTTCGTGCGTACGCTGACCACGGCGGGCCGTACGCGCTCGACAACATCGCCGAAGGAATACTGGTTGGCCGGCCGGTCGGTGGTGATCTGGGCAAGGGCGGGAGAGGAAACGGGGGGGAGAATCGCCTGGCCCGCGGCGAAGCCGAGAACGGCAATGCCGAAAACGCCGGCGAGCAGAGCCGAGCGGCGGCGGGTGAGCAGGCTGCGGGTCGTGGAATCCGTGGAAGGCGACATCCGGGTTCTCCTTGTGACCCGCATTTCCTGCAGGTTCGATGGAGAAGGTAGGAACGCGCGCGTTACAGTCCACTGGCCGGAGAATTACAGTTTCGTAAGGTCGATTACTTGTCCGTGAGCTTGCTAAGCCGTTGTTTTTCTTCGTTTGTCAGCGGCGGTAGAACGGCCGGAGCGCGACGGCGTATCCACAGTGCGATCCCCAACAGGCCCAGAACGAGAACAAATCCAGGTGCGGCCCAGAGCACGATGGTGCGTGGAGAGACTCGCGGCTCGAGCAACACGAACTCCCCATAGCGCGCGACCAGGTATTCCCTCACCTGCGCATCGCTGTCGCCCGACTTGAGCCGCTCGCGCACGAGAATGCGCAGATCGCGAGCGAGCGGTGCGTTGGAATCGTCGATCGACTGATTTTGGCAAACCATGCAACGAAGAGTTTTCGAGAGCGTGCGGGCGCGGGCCTCAAGGGCGGGGTCGGCGAGAACCTCGTCGGGCTCGACGGCGAAAGCGGGCGCGGCGAACAGAAACGCCGCGAATAGAAAGAACGCCAAGCGTCGCATCATTCACTCCGCCGGCGCGACAACGACACGGCGCGCCGGCCGCGGAGCGCCGATCCTGAGCCGGCGATCGGAGAGCGAAAGCGCACCGCCGAGCGCCATCACTACGGCGCCCAGCCAGATCAGCGTCACCAGCGGTTTCCAGTAGATCCGCGCGGATATCGCGCCGCCGTCCATAGGATCGCCGAGGCTGATATAGAGCTGGCCGAGGCCGAAGGTCGCGATGCCAGCTTCCGTGGTCGGCCGGCTGCCGACGAGATAGATGCGCTTGGCCGGCTCCACCAGCGCAATCACGACGCCGCCGCGGCGCACCTCGAAGCGGCCGACGTCATCGCGCCAGTTGGGACCGTCGCGCTTTACGATGCCCTTAAAGTCGAGATCAAAGCCGGCGATAGCGACGCGGTCGCCGCTTTTCAGCGCCACGATCTTCTCCTCGCTCCATCCGGATTCAGAAACGATACCCAGAAGCGCAATGCCGACGCCCATGTGGGCGAGCGCAGTGCCGAAGGCGGAGCGCGGCAGACCTGTCGCACGACGAAACGACGCAGTGAGCGGCTCGCGGAATAGCGCGATGCGGTCGGAAAGCTCGGACAACGCACCCACGATCGCGAAGATGGCGACGAAGAGAC
>JAYUHJ010000166.1:0-2041 GCA_043767065.1 Hyphomicrobiales bacterium
ATCGGCAATGGCAAGGCGACCGCCGCCGCCATCGCCGCCACCAATCTCGATACCGTGGTCGGCAAGGTGCAGTGGAACGGCGCCGGCGTGCCGCCGTTCGCCGCCAAGAACGTCACCAAGACGACGCTGGTCGGCGGCCAGTGGCGCCTGAAGGGCGGCAACAAGTTCGATATGGTAATCACCGACAACCGCACCGCGCCGATCATCCCGGTAGGCGGCAAGATGGAAGCGATCGCCTGATCGCTTCTCCGGTAATCGTCTACAATCGGGGGCCGGGCATTGCCCGGCCCCTTCGCTGAGACGGCATGCTTCTCGAAATCAAAAGCTTGAGCAAATCCTTCGGCTCGCTGCGGGCCGCCGATGGCATCGATCTTTCGGTGACCCGCGGCGAAGCGCTCGGCATCGTCGGCCCCAATGGCGCCGGCAAGTCTACCCTGTTCAACCTGATCACCGGCGATCTCAAGCCCGACTCGGGCAGCGTGCGCTTCCATCGCGCCGACATCACCGCGATGACACCCTTCGAGCGCTGCCGCCGCGGCATCGCCCGCTCGTACCAGATCCCGCATCCGTTCGAGAACCTGACCGTGTTCGAGAATCTCCTGGTCGGCGCGGTCTATGCCCAAGGAAGGCGCGAGCACCAGATCGGCGACTTCTGCGCCGAGGTGCTGGAGCGTACGCACCTGATGGGGCGCGCCAATTCGCTCGCCGGCTCGCTCACGCTGCTGGAGCGCAAGCGGCTCGAGCTCGCACGCGCGCTCGCCACCGGGCCGACGCTCCTGCTGCTCGACGAGATCGCCGGCGGGCTCACCGAGGGCGAATGCCAGGAATTGATCGAAACTATCCGCGCGATCCAGGCCGACGGCACCACCATCGTCTGGATCGAGCACATCGTGCATGCGTTGCTCGCCGTGGTCGGGCGGCTGGTGGTGCTCAATTTCGGCAAGAAGATCGCCGAGGGCGAGCCGCAAGCGGTGATGCGCTCGGCCGAAGTGCGCGAAATCTATCTGGGCATCGCGGCGTAACGGGACAGCCCATGGCACTCCTGGAAACCACCAACCTTGTCGCCTTCTACCGCGACTTTCAGGCGCTGTTCGGCATCGACACGCGGCTCGACGAGGGTGAGACCTTGGCGATCATCGGCGCCAACGGCGCCGGCAAGTCCACCTACCTCAAAGCCGTCGCGGGGCTGCTGCCGAGCGAACCCGGAAGCGTCTATTTCGGCGGCAAGCCGATCGGCGCGCTGGGTGCGGCCGAGATCATGCGCCTCGGCATCGCGCTGGTGCCCGAGGGCAGGCGGCTTTTTCCGTCGCTGACCGTCGAGGAGAACCTGCTGATCGGCGCCTATGGCCGTGCCGTGCCCGGGCCCTGGTCGGTCGAGACGATACTCGCGCTGTTTCCGGCTCTCAAGGAGCGGCGGCATCAGACGAGTACGACGCTCTCTGGCGGCGAGCAGCAGATGGCCGCGATCGGCCGCGCGTTGATGTCGAACCCGCGCCTGTTGCTGTGCGACGAGATCAGTCTCGGCCTCGCGCCGATCGTGATCCGCGATATCTACCAGGCGCTGCCGCGCATCAAGGCGGGCGGCACCAGCATCATTCTCGTCGAGCAGGACATCGTGCAGGCGATGAAGGTCGCCGACCGCATCTATTGCTTCCAGGAAGGCCGCGTTTCGCTCTCCGGCAACCCGTCCGCGCTCACCCGCGAGCAGATTCACGCCGCCTATTTCGGAACCTGACCGATGCTCGCCTTGCTCGACACCGTCATCCAGGGCGTGCTGCTCGGCGGCCTCTATGCGCTGTTCGCGCTCGGGCTCTCGCTCATCTTCGGCATCATGCGGCTGGTCAATCTTGCGCACGGCGATCTGATCGTGCTCGCGGCCTTCGTGATTTTCGCGTTGGCCAAGGCGCTGGGGCTCAACAGCTTCGGCGCACTCCTGCTGGCGGCGCCGCTCCTCTTCGGGTTCGGCTACGCACTGCAGCACTTCGTGCTCAACCGCACGCTCGGCCGTGACATCCTGCCGCCGCTGCTGGTCACCTTCGGC
>JAYUHJ010000167.1:0-4880 GCA_043767065.1 Hyphomicrobiales bacterium
TCAGAAACCGGCTCCTACCGTGCACCCGTTACGAGCCGCCGCAAGGCGGTCACTCATACAGGAGAGCGCACAAATGTCGCGCACTAGGTCGTTTCTAGCGGTCGCGGTCGCGGCCGGCTTTCTCGCTACGGGTCTGATGTTTACCCAGATTCCGGGCAGCGTTGCCAAAGACTTGACGGTGGCCGCTTCCGCAAAGGACGGCGCAAAGAAAAAGGCCGCTGAAGAGCGGGCCATGAAGAAGAAGGCAGCGGAAGATCGCGCAGCGGCAAATTTGAAAGCCTTCGAGATTCTGGCACAAAAACATGAGGCGAGGAAGAAGGCCGCCGCCGAAAAGGCGGCCATGAAGAAGAAGGCTGCCGCCGAAAAGAAGGCCATGGCGAAAAAGAAGTAAAAGCAGTAACCGGTCGACCCTCTCCCCCCCCTGCCGAAGTCGGATATTTCCGACTTCGGCCATTCCAAAATGCCCAACTCGGGCAAGCCCGAGTTGGGGGTGGGAGAGGGTCAGTTACTTCTACTTTACGTCTGCGGCGATCTTTGCCGAAACGATCTTGTCCGGATTTTGCACCGGCTCGCCGCGCTTGATCTTGTCCACGTTCTCCATGCCTTCGGTGACCTGACCCCAGACGGTATATTGACCGTCGAGGAAGGGCGCGGCGGCGAAGCAGATAAAGAACTGGCTATCGCCCGAGTCCGGGTTCTGCGCGCGTGCCATGGAAGCGGTGCCGCGGATGTGCTTTTCCTTGCTGAACTCCGCCTTCAGCTTTTTGCCCGAGCCGCCGGTGCCGGTGCCTTGCGGGCAGCCGGTCTGCGCCATGAAGCCCTCGAGCACGCGGTGGAACACGATGCCGTCGTAGAATTTCTTGCGCACCAGTTCCTTGATCTGCTTGACGTGACCCGGCGCGAGGTCGGGCCGCAGCGCGATGGTGACGGAGCCCTTGGTGGTCTCCAGGATCAGGGTGCTCTCGGGGTCGCTCGCCATCTTGTTCTCCTACTGTGCGATCGCGCGGACGATTTTGTCGGGATCGGTGACGGCGCCGCTGCCGGGCGCGCCGCGCTTCAGCTTGTCGATCACGTCCATGCCGGTGACGACCTCGCCGATCACGGTGTATTGCCCGTTCAGGCCCGTGTTCTCGGCGAACATGATGAAGAACTGGCTGTTGGCGGAATGGATGCTGTCGCCGCGCCGCGCCATGCCGACGATGCCGCGCTTGAACTGCGTGGTGGAAAACTCCGCCGGCAGGTTCGGATATTTCGAGCCGCCGGTGCCGTCGCCGCGCTGGCCGTCGCCGGTCTGCGCCATGAAGCCTTCCATCACGCGGTGGAACGGCACGTTGTTGTAGAAGCCCTCTTTCGCCAGCGTCTTCAGCCGCTCGGCGTGCTTGGGCGCAAGATCGGCGCGCAGCCGGATGACGACGCGCCCCTTGGTGGTTTCGAGCGTGAGCAAGTTGGGGTCGGTCTGCGCCGAAGCGGCGGACCCGAACGACAAGGCGAGCACGAACGCGAGCGCGAAACGGAACATCTGGTTCTCCGGTGAATGCGCCTCAGCGGCGCGCGAGCTTGGCCTTGAGCTGCTTGGCGACCGAGGCGGGCACGAAGGCCGAAACGTCGCCGCCCATGCCTGCGATCTGGCGGACAAGCGTGGCGGTGATGGGGCGGACGGCAGGCGATGCGGGCAGGAATACGGTCTGGATGCCCGGGGCCATGGTGCCGTTCATGCCGGCCATCTGCATTTCGTAGTCGAAGTCGGACGCATCGCGCAGGCCACGGATCAGGAGTGTCGCGCCGGCACGCTTGGCGGCATCGACGACGAGGTCGTCGAAGGTGGTGCACTCGAGCGCCGTCTTTTCCGCTGCGGCCAGCGGCGCGCAAGCTTCCTTCAGCATCGCGATCCGCTCTTCCGAGGAGAACAGCGGCTGGCGCGCGGGGTGCACGCCGATGGCGATCACCAGCTTGTCGGCGAGCCGGAAGGCACCCTTGACCACATCAAGATGGCCGTTGGTGACGGGATCGAAGGAGCCGGCATAGAGGGCGATACGGGCCATGGCGAAGGGTTAGCGGTCCGGCGCGCGCTCGGCAAGCAGGCTGGCCGAAACGTGATTTCCCCCTATTTCCGGATGGGGACATGGTCGCCCGCTGCTGTCCGACCGAAGGAGAATTCCGCTGTGCACGCGTTCCGATTCTCGCTCCTGCTGACCCTGTTTCTCGCCGCGCAGGCCCATGCCCAGGTGCCGCCCAGCGCCGAGGAGATCGCCCGCTATACGGGGCTGCACGAGGCCGCGGCCAAGGGCGACATCATGGGGATCGCGGTTGCCGGCATGGTCAAGGCGAACCTGGAGGCGCGCGACGGAAACGGGCGCACGCCGCTCCATGTCGCCGCCTTCCAGAAACAATACGCCGTCGTGCGCGCGCTGCTCACGGCCGGCGCCGATGCCAATGCGCTTGAAAAACAAAAATACGATATCGTCACCATCGCCGCGGTGGCGAACGACGTGGACATGTTGAAGCTCGCGCTCGCGGCAGGAGCTAGCGCTCGCAACGTGACCAGCCCCTATGAGGGAACCGCGCTGATCGCGGCAGCGCATCTCGGCCACGCGGAGGTGGTGAAAACCCTGATCGCGGCCAAGGCGCCGCTCGACCACGTAAATAATCTCGGCTGGACCGCGCTGATCGAGGCGGTGATCCTCGGCGATGGCGGGCGCAATCACGTGGAGTGCGTACGCGCGCTGGTGGAGGCGGGAGCGAAACTCGATATTCCCGACCGGCAAAGCGTGACGCCGCTCGGCCATGCGCGCCGGCGCGGCTACGCGGAAATCATTTCGATCCTGGAGCGCGCCGGGGCGCGCTGAGGCGGAACGTCAGACCGCGTCCACTGCGCGCTTGCGGTCGCGGATCGAGGTGACGACGTTATCGGGCACCAGCGTCGCCGCGGCGAAATCCCGCGAGCTTCCGGCCATGTACCAGCGGTCGCGCCCGGCGCGTTTCGCCTCGTAGAGCGCCGCGTCGGCTGCCTGTAACATCACATCGATGCTTTCGTCATTCGCACGGACGGCAAGTCCGATGCTGACCGTCACGGTCAGCGGAATCCGGCCGAGCCAATAGACCAGTCCACGGCAAGTCTCGCGGATTCGCTCGGCGAGCCTTTCGAGATCGGAAGCGTCCATTCCCACGACGAGAACCACGAACTCCTCGCCGCCGAAACGGGCGACCAACGGCTCGTGCCCACTCGCTGAACCGACAACCGTCTTGGCGATGGCCTTCGAAACCATCTGAATCACCGAGTCGCCCGCGGCATGACCGGATTTGTCGTTGATTATCTTGAAGTGGTCGAGATCGATCATCATCGCTGCGACCGGCAGCGATTTCTGGTCGAGCGTGGCGAACAGGTCGCCGGCCCGTTCGAAGAATGCACGCCGGTTCAGCAGGTCCGTAAGCGGGTCGGCGCTGGCGAGCTTTTTCAACTCGCGCTGCAGCCGGTGCAGGCGATAGTTGGCGCGCACGTATGCGATTGAAAATACCGGGGTGAGGATAGCCGGCAGTACGAGCGCGAGCGCATAGGGCTTCCAGCTGGATTCGAGGCCGATAAGCGGCACCGCCGCCGCGACGACCACGAGCGAGATCGCTATCGTGCCGAAGGTGGACGCGGTCACATGGAGCAACATGCGAGCGATCGCCTTGTCGGACATCAAGGCTCGTGCGGTCGTCCTGAATTTCATGCGTTCCTCAAGGGCGAATTGAAAGCTTCGCCGACCTGCCCCAATGCGACGTAAGGGCATCCTAGGAGGCAACGGGAAAAGGACGGTCTCAGGAATCGATAAAATTGTATCGATCGGGCAATGTGACGCAGGGTTCGGGGCCGCGATCAGCCGCCGTTGCCGACGCCCTCTTCCCCGATCCGCTCGACCGAGACCACCTTCTCGTCCTCGGCGGTGGAGAACACGATCACGCCCTGGGTGGAGCGGCCGGCGATGCGGCTGCTGCTCGGCTCGCGCCGAGACGAGAAACAATGGAATCTTTGACTTCTAGTATAAGTTGTATTATTATAATCGACAACTAATAGTATAATAGGAGATTTGCGATGGCTCGGAAAACAAGGCGCGTGGCTGCAGCCAAAGCGAAGCGGGCAATCGCGTCCGTGTTGGATGCTGCCAAGGCTGCCACCGCGGCAAACGTCGCAACAGACGTAGCACAGGAGCGCTTTAGCCTATGCTCGACAGTCGTGAATTGTTGCGATGAGAAGAATCCGCCAAAGCACCTAATTTTTCACGAGAAAGAAGAGTGTTGTTGCTTCGAGGTTTTTATGACTCGGCTTCGCGTCGACAAGCAAGCGGCATTGGACGGCAAGGCCGAAATCATGCTGACGGGGTACGCGAACGAACAGCAAGCAACGTTTCCCGGCATGGGGCTTTGGGTTCAGCTTCACAAGAATTGGGACTGGAGGACGATTCACAAGCGTGTCGCGCGCTTCTGTGTGAAGAAGGGTGAGAAGCTGCCAGTCTATCTGATGTTGGACGCGATTGAAGCTGGGGGAGCATTTGAGGGGAATTGGGAGATGGGGTCCAGCCAGTCACCAGCCAGCATCACCTTGGAATGTGGTCAGCTTATTGGCGCAATGACGTTGACCGCCGAGTTGAAGAGAGTGAAGAACCTTCTGTCCAGCGCCGTGAACTCCCGTTTCATGGTTGAGTTCAAGGCCTTCCAAGTCAATTGTTGCTGCAAGTAGTGGCGAGTGAGAAGAAGAAGTCAGCTGACCTGACCTTCCGCGTCCTCGCTGATCCGCTCGACCGAGACCACCTTCTCGTCCTCGGCGGTGGAGAACACGATCACGCCCTGGGTGGAGCGGCCGGCGATGCGGATGCCGTTGACCGGGCAGCGGATCATCT
>JAYUHJ010000168.1:0-4874 GCA_043767065.1 Hyphomicrobiales bacterium
CGCCCTCGCGCTTCAGGCGGTCGCGCGCCGCGCGGATGTCGTCGACTTCGTAGCAGATGTGATGAATGCCGCCGTCGGGATTGCGCTCGAGGAATTTCGCGATCGGCGAATTTTCGCCGAGCGGCTCGAGCAGCTCGATCTTGGTGTTCGGCAGCGTGATGAACACGGTGGTGACGCCGTGCTCCGGCTGCGGTACCGCCTGCGACACGGCGCCGCCGAGCTTGTCGCGGTAGAGCGCCGACGCGGCGGCGATGTCCTTCACCGCGATGGCGACGTGATTGAGCCGGCCGATCATGCGTGCTCCCGGCTCTGTTATAATCTCGCTCAGGTTCCCGGTCCAACCGGCCGGCCTGGCTCGGTCGAAGCGATCCAGATTCCCACGAATACCGTAGCTATGCCGAAGACCAGGTTGAGCCCGATCGGCTCGCCGAGCAGGATCGCCGCCAGGATCGCCGCCGCGACCGGATTGATTGTGAGCGTGTTAGCGACGCGCGTCGCCGAGGCGCGCTGTAGCCCGAAGACCCATAGGTAGAAAGCGGCTGCACCCCCGAACAGGGCGAGATAGCCGATCGCGCCCCATTGCGGCGTGCCGAACGTAGCGACGGCAGCAAAGCCGCCCGTGGCGGCGGCGATCACCACCAGCGCGGCCGCGCCGATTCCCATGCTCGCGGTGATGAAACCGAGTGCGCTCGACCGGGCGATGACTGGCTGCGACCAAATCGTATAGAAAGCCATGCAAAGCGTGGCACCAATCATCAGCAGATCGCCGCGCCAGGCGCCCTCCGGGGCGCTCGCGAGCCCCGACAACAGTGCCGCTGCGACGCCCGCCATCGCGATGAGCACGCCCAATGTCTTGCGCGCGGTCATCGACTCGGAGCCGAGCAGCGCCCCCACCACCATCGTCATCAGCGGCAGGGTGGAAAGCGCCAACGTGCCGCGGGCTGCAGTCGTATGGCTCAGTGAGATATTGTAGACGACGAAAAAGAAAGCAAAGAACAAGAACCCAAGCGACGTGACACCGATCCAGTCCCGCCCCGCCGGCCAGCGGCTGCGCATGAGGAGCGCGATCGGCAGCAGGAACAGGAATCCGATCCCGAACCGAAACGCGGCGAGTGTGATCGGATCCACATCGTCGATCACGTAACGCGTCACCGCCGCGGCCATGCCGCCGAAAATGCTCGACAGCACGGCGGCAAGCACGCCGATCCGTTCGTTCCGCGCGCGGGATTGTTCCGCCATCAAACAATGTCCGGGAAGACGTGGGAAACTCTAAGGCGGGAATACTACTTGAAGCTGCAACGACTTATAGCTGAAGTACCATCACGTGGCACAGGGGCTTCTTGCCCCATGCCGCGCCGATTTTGCCGCGCACCATGCGTTGAATCGCTTCCTCGACCGCGTCCGGGTCGCGCCGGCGCGCCTTGGGCATGGATCGAAAGGCCTCGTCGATGGCCTCGAACACGATCTCTTCCATGGACTTGCCGCCGATCGCTTCCGGCAACCCCGCGATCTCGACGATCGGATCGCCCGCCAGTTCCCCGCGCCCGCCGAGCGCGAGCGCCACCGACACGACTCCGGCGAAGGCGAGCTTGCGCCGTTCCGACAGCGTCTTCGACGCTTCGTCGATGAGCAGGTTGCCGTCGCGATAGAGCCGGCCCGAGTGCACCTCGTCGCGCTTCTCCACCTTGCCGGGCGCGAGCCGCACCACGTCGCCGTTGTAGCAGGTGAAAACTTGCGGGACCCCGAGCGAGCGCGCCAGCGCAGCGTGCTCGGAAAGATGCAGCGCCTCGCCATGCGCCGGAATCGCGACCTCGGGCTTGAGCCATTCGTACATCGCCGCGAGTTCGCCGAGCCGCGGATGACCCGAGACGTGCACGAGCTTCTTCCGATCCGTGATCACCTCGATGCCCCGGCGGGTCATTGCGTTGACGATGCGGTTCACCGCCTTCTCGTTGCCCGGAATCGTGCGCGAGGAAAAAATCAGCGTATCGCCGGCATCGAGCGCGATCGCCGGATGCTCGTCCTCCGCGAGCCGTGCCAGCGCCGCGCGCGGCTCGCCTTGGCTTCCGGTCAACAGCACCAGCACGCGATTGCGCGGCAGCGTCTGATAGGCGTCGGCGCCGCGGATCGGCGCAACGCCGTCCAGGAGCCCCATCTCGCGCGCGACGTTGACGATCCGCTCCATGGCGCGGCCCACGACCACCACCTCGCGGTTCGCCGCCGCCGCGGCGAGCGCCGCACCGCGCATGCGCGCCACGTTCGAAGCGAACGTCGTGACCGCGACCCGGCCCTTGGCCCCGCGTACGATTTCGGTGAGCGACTTCACCACGTCGGATTCGGACGGCGATCGGCCTTCGCGCACGGCGTTGGTGGAATCGCACACCAGCGCCCGCACGCCCTCCTTGCCCAGCGCACGGAAGCGGGCTTCGTCGGTCGGAAGGCCGATGATCGGAGTATCGTCGAGCTTCCAGTCGCCGGAATGCACGACGAGCCCGAGCGGCGTGCGAATGGCGAGCGCGTGGCTCTCCGGGATCGAATGGGCGACCGGCACGAACTCCACATCGAACTGACCGATAGTGACGCGCCCGCCGCTTGGTACCACCTTGATCGGGATTTGCGGCGCGCCCTCCTCCTGCTCGCGCTTGCTTGCGATCAGCGCGGCGGTGAACGGCGTCGCATAGACCGGCACCTTGAGCCTGGGCCACAGGTCGAACAGCGCACCCACGTGATCCTCGTGGCCGTGCGTGAGCACAATACCGACGAGGTTGCGCTTTTCCTGCTCGAGAAAACGGATGTCGGGCATGATGAGGTCGATGCCGGGCGTGGTGTCGTCGCCGAACGACACGCCCATATCGACGCACAGCCAGCTGCCGCCCTTTTCGGTGCCGATCCCGTAGAGCGCGAGATTCATGCCGATCTCGCCGACGCCGCCGAGCGGAACGAACAGCAATTCGCGTGCTTCCTTAGCCAAGCTTCACCCACCCGCGGCTAGAGGAAACACGTCGCCGGCGCGGATGGTTTCGCGCACGCCGTCGGATCGCAGCAGCACCAGGCATCCCGAGGCGTCGATCGCCTCGAACGTGCCGCCGATGGTGCGATCCGAGAGCTTTACTTCGATGGCGCCGCCGAGACCCGTCGCGCGCATCAGCCAGGCGGCGCGGATCGCCGCGAAGTTGCGGCCGCGATCCCACTCGACGAACCGCCGCGTCATCGCACCATCGAGCGCGGCGAGAATCGCCGCCGGCTCAACCCCGAACCCGGCGGCACCAAGATCGATCGCCTTCAGCGCCGTGTCCTGCGGGTGATTGCGGCAATTCACACCGAAGCCGACGACGGAAACGGTTCCGTCTGCGGCCGTGCTTCCCTCGACGAGGATTCCGGCAAGCTTTCCGCCGTCGAGCAACAGGTCGTTCGGCCATTTGAGCGTGAGCCGGGCGGGCGCGAGACCCGCGCAGCAATCGAGTACCGCATCGTGCAGCGCAAGCGCCGCCACGAAACAGATCTCTGGCGTCGCAGCCGCCGGCGCGATGTCGGTCAGGAGCAGGCTCGCATAGAGGTTTCCCGGCTCCGACACCCAGGCGCGGCCGCGCCGGCCCCGGCCCGCGGTCTGCTGCGAAGCCACGATCCAGTGCGGCCCGCGCTCGCCGAGCGAAGCGCGCGCGAGCGCTTCGGCATTGGTCGAGCCGAGCGTCGCGAAGGCGGCGACTGGAGTGCGGCCGAAACGCGCGGGAAACCCGTTCATGCTGGGGGGAAGAGCGACTGCGCCGCGGCTTGCGCCGCGGCCACCAGCGGCGCCGGATAGAGGAAGAAGAACAACACGAACACTCCGCTCACGGCGAGGACGAGACGCAGCTCCTTCGCCATCGGCTCGAACGGCGCCTTGGGCTCGTCCATGTACATGAGCTTCACGATGCGCAGATAATAATAAGCGCCGACCACGCTGGCGACCACGCCGATCACCGCGAGCATGAACAGTCGCGCCTCGATCGCAGCGAGGAAGACATAGAACTTGGCGAAGAAGCCGGCGAGCGGCGGAATGCCGGCCAGTGAAAACAACAGCGCCCCGAGCAGGAACGCCACCAGCGGCTGCGTGCGCGCCAGCCCCGCGAGCTCATCGATCTCCTCGACCGCCTTGCCGTCGCGGCGCATGGCGAGAATGCAAGCGAAAGTGCCGAGCGTCATCGCGAGATAAATCGCCATATAGACCAGCACGCCGGCGACGCCGGTCGAGGTTCCGGCTGCGAGCCCGACGAGCGCGTAGCCGACATGACCGATGGAGCTATAGGCCATCAGCCGCTTGATGTTGCGCTGTCCGATCGCCGCGAAGGCGCCGAGCACCATGGAGGCGATCGAGAGAAAGATCACGATCTGCTGCCACTGCGGCACGATATTGGGGAAGGCGTCGATGGCGACGCGCACGAAAATAGCGACGGCTGCCACCTTCGGCGCCGCCGAGAAGAACGCCGTCACCGGTGTCGGCGCGCCTTCGTAAACGTCGGGCACCCACATGTGGAACGGCACGGCGGAAACCTTGAACGCCAGCCCCGCGAACACGAACACCAGCCCAAATATCAGTCCGATCGACGGCGTCTTGACCGCCGCCGCGATGCCGGGAAACGACACGGTGCCGGTGAAGCCATAGACCAGCGACGCGCCGTACAGCAGCATTCCCGAAGAAAGTGCCCCGAGCACGAAATATTTGAGCCCCGCCTCGGTGGCGCGCACCTGATCGCGCTGGATCGCCGCCAGCACGTAGAGCGAGAGCGACATCAGCTCCAGCCCGAGATAGAGCGTGATCAGGTCGTTGGCCGAGATCATGGTCATCATCCCGGCCGTGGCCGTGAGCACCAGGATGCCGAACTCGTAACGCTCGA
>JAYUHJ010000169.1:0-2036 GCA_043767065.1 Hyphomicrobiales bacterium
TTCGTGTCGCAGGTGGAGAACGGCTTTGGGCGAGTTCCGACGGCGAGCATGGGGGCCTGGGCGACGGCATTGGGCCAGGAACCCGCCGCATTCGCGCGGCAGCTTCTGTCCTACTACGACCCGGAATTCCACCGGCTCTTATTCAAAGGGAAGCGATGACGGTTATTCGCCTGAGGCAGCGCGGCAACGCCGAGCCCGGAGGCTGGCGACGCGAAGAGTTACGCGAGCTGGAAGCGATTTTCGCGGCTTTCGTGCGCTACGGCGACGCTGTGGAGTACGCGCTCGGCGCGACCGAACGTGGCGAGCCACAATTCTACGTGCTCGCGCCGGAGCCGGACTGCGAATGCATCCTCAGCATCTCCCGCGTCGGGCGGGTCTATCTCGTCGAGGACGGCGCCGGTATGATGATCGAGCGGGTCGCCGATCTGAAGCAGCTCGCCGACGAAGGCCCGCATATCGTTGAGCGGCGGCATCGGTCGCTCCTGGCCAAGGGCGTATCGGCGTGGTGCGCGGCACGCACCGCGATCGAGGAGCGGATTGAGCCACTCCTGGCTGAGCCGGTGGAAGTCCTATCTCACATCGCGCCGCAGCTTGCGGCGCTGGCCTGAACACGCAGCTGCCCCGTCACTGTTGTCTCGCGCGCCCGGTGCCTTATCTTGGGGGCACAGCCGATTGACGCCGGACCATCCAGGTATCCAATAGCCCCATGTCGTCGACTCATCGAGCCCGCGCCGAGCGCAAGACGGAAGCCGCTGCTTTGTCCGCCCTCGGCAATCTCCCGGAATGGAACCTTGCCGATCTCTATCCCGGCATCGATGCGCCGGAGGTGGCAGCCGATCTCGCCCGCGCCGAGGCCGAATGCGCCGCGTTCGAGGAGGCCTACAAGGGCAAGCTCGCCGAAATCGCCGCGTCCGCGGGGGCCGGCGCCGAGTTCGGCGCCGCGGTGGTCCGTTACGAGAAGATCGAGGATCTGCTTGGCCGGCTCATGTCGTTCGCCGGGCTGGTGCATGCCGGCGACACTACCGACGCCAAGCGCGCCAAGTTCTACGGTGACGTGCAGGACAAGATCACCGCGGCTTCGACGCATCTCCTTTTCTTTACGCTGGAGCTCAACCGCATCGAAGATGCGCTGATCGAGAAGGCGCTCGGCGAACCGGCCTTCGGCCACTACCGGCCCTGGGTCGAGGACGTGCGGAAAGAGAAGCCCTACCAGCTCGAGGACCGCATCGAGCAGCTCTTCCACGAAAAGTCGGTCACCGGCCGCGGCGCCTGGAACCGGCTGTTCGACGAAACCATGGCGGGCCTGCGCTTCAAGGTCGACGGCAAGGAGCTCTTGCTCGAACAGACGCTGACCTTGATGCAGGACCCCGACGAGTCCCGCCGCCGCGCCGGCTCCGACGCGGTCGCCGAGGTGCTGAAGAAGAATCTCCGCCTGTTCGCGCTCGTCACCAACACGCTCGCCAAGGACAAGTCGATCTCCGACCGCTGGCGCGGCTTCGAGGACATTGCCGATGCGCGGCATCTGTCGAACCGCGTCGAGCGCGAAGTGGTGGACGCGCTGGTCTCAGCCGTGCGCGCCGGGTTCCCGCGCCTCTCGCACCGCTACTACGCGATCAAGGCCAAGTGGTTCGGCAAGGACAAGCTCGATCACTGGGATAGGAACGCGCCGTTGCCCAAGGTCGAGACGCGCACCATCGGTTGGGACGAGGCGCGCGAGCGGGTGCTCAGCGCTTACGGCGCCTTCTCGCCGAAGATGGCCGCGATCGCCAAGCGCTTCTTCGACGAGCGCTGGATCGACGCGCCGGTGCGGGCCGGCAAAGCGTCGGGCGCCTTCTCGCACCCGACCGTGCCCTCGGCGCATCCCTATGTGCTGTTGAATTATCAAGGCAAGCCGCGCGACGTGATGACGCTTGCGCACGAGCTCGGCCATGGCGTGCACCAGGTGCTGGCGGCGCCGAACGGCGCGCTTATGGCGCCGACGCCCTTGACGCTCGCCGAGACCGCCAGCGTGTTCGGCGAGATGCTGACCTTCCGCG
>JAYUHJ010000170.1:0-11525 GCA_043767065.1 Hyphomicrobiales bacterium
CCGAGGCGCTCAAGCGCATGCCGGAGCGCAATCGCTTCTTCAAAGGACTGTCGAGCTGGATCGGCTTTCGCCAAGTGGGAGTGCCGTATGAGCCTCCGGCGCGCAAACACGGCCGCTCGAGCTGGAATTTCCCGGCACTCGTCGGACTGTCGATCGAAGGTCTCACTGCGTTCTCCACCACACCGCTTCGCCTCGCGAGCCTCTTGGGCATTCTGCTCGCCGCTGGCGCGCTCGTCTTCAGCCTGTGGACTCTCGGCGAAACGTTCATTATCGGCCGCGACGTGCCCGGCTATCCCTCGGTGATAATCGGTATCATGGTGATCGGCGGCGCGCAGCTCATCGTGCTCGGCGTGCTCGGCGAATATATCGGGAAGATTCTCTCGGAGCTGAAGGCGCGGCCGGTCTATTTCGTCGCCGAGCACGAGCGCCGCGAGGCGAGCGAATGAGGCGCATCGTCGTTTGCGCCGACGACTATGCACTCGCACCCGGGGTCTCCAAGGCGATCCGCGCGCTGGTCGAGCAGGGCCGCATCAACGCCACTTCCGTGATGACCGTGGTGCCGGGCTTCGCCACCGAAGCGGCCGTGCTGGCGATGACCGTTTCGCCGTTCCGCTTCGAGACCGGCCTGCACGTGACGCTTACCGGGCCGTTCCGCCCGCTCGCCGCGGCGCCGCTGGCGGGTGCGGACGGAAACTTTCCCCCGCTCGCGAAGTTTCTCAATCCGCTGGCCCGGTTCCGCATCGATCGCCGCGCGGTCGAGGCCGAGGTCGGCGCCCAGATGCGCGCCTTCACCGACGCCTTCGGCCGCTCGCCCGATTTCGTCGATGGGCACCAGCATGTGCAATTGCTCCCCGGCGTGCGCGAGGGGTTTCTCACCGCGGTGGCACGCTTCGCGCCCAAGGCCTGGGTCCGCCAGTGCGGGCCGGCGAATTGGCGCGCGCTGATCTGCGCCGACAACAAGACGCGATTTATCGCCGCGCTCAGCTATGGTTTCCGGAACCAGGCCGCGCGCGCGGGATTGCGGTTCAATCCCGCCTTCGCCGGCGCCTATGACTTCGGCGCGGACGAGAATTTCGCCGCGCTGTTCGCCCGCTTTCTCGGCGGGCTTTCGGCCGGCGGTCTCGTCATGTGCCACCCCGGCTTCGTCGATGCGGAGCTGAAGGCGCGCGACCCGCTCACCGACCGGCGCGAGGCCGAATACGCCTTCCTTGCGGGCAATGAATTCCCGCAGATCCTTGCCCGCGCCGGCGCAACGCTGTCCTGAACTCAAGCCGCCGCGAGCGGCGCCGGCTCCATGCGGTGGCCGCCGTCCGGCAGCCGCTTGAAGTCGAACCGGCGCTGGTGCAACCCAAACAGCGTCGAGCGGTGGCCGATCGAGATCACGGTCGCCTGCGGCAGCCGCTTGGCGAGCAACCGATAAAGCCCCGCCTCCGAATCCTCGTCGAGCGCGGAGGTCGCCTCGTCGAGCAGCAGCATATCGGGCTTGCCGAGCAGCGCGCGTGCGAGCGAAAGCCGCTGCTGCTCGCCTTGCGAAAGCACATGCGGCCAGGACGCGTCCTCATCGAGCCGCTCCTTGAACTTCGAAAGCCCCACCGCATCGAGCGCTTCGGCCAGCGTCGCGCGTGAAAAGCCGTCGGGCGCATCGGGATAAGTCAGCGCCGCGGCCAGCGTGCCGAACGGCACATAGGGCCGCTGCGGCAGCACCATCAGCTTGCCCTTGCCGGTCGCGATCTTGCCCGCGCCGAACGGCCAGATGCCGGCGATCGCGCGGAACAGCGTCGACTTGCCCGAACCGGTCGGGCCGGTCACCAGCACGCTCTCGGCCGGTGCGATCGAGACTTTTTCCGCCCGCACCAGCGGCGCGCCGGTCGGCAGCCGGACATCGAGGCCGTCGATGCCGAGCCCGATGCCGTCGCGCTCCTCGTGTGTAAGCTCGCTCGTGCGCTTCAGCCGCTCGCCTTCGGCCACCGCCTGCTCGAAGCCGGTGAGCCGCTCCACCACCGAGCGCCATTCCGCCAGTGTCGCGTAGATGCGGACGAAGAAGCTCAAGGAGTTCTGCACCTGGCCGAAGGCCGATGCGGTCTGCGTCAGGATGCCGAGCGAGATGGTGCCCGCGAAATAAGCCGGGCTCACCACCACAAACGGGAAGATGATCGAAGCCTGGGTATAGCTCGCGGAGAATCCGGTGAGCCGCTTCTGCGCGTTCATGATGCGGCGGAAGTTGCCGACCAGCGTGCTGAAACGTTCGCCCAAGCGCCGCCGCTCGGCGGGTTCGCCGTCGAGCAGCGCGATCTGCTCGCCATTCTCGCGCACGCGCACCAGGTGGTAGCGAAAATCCGCCTCGAAGCGTTGCTGGTTGAAATTGAGCCCGATCAGCGGCCGGCCGATGTAATGCGTGGCGATAGTGCCGAGCACCGCATAGAGCAGCGCCGCCCAAACCAGATAGCCGGGAATCGTGATCGTGCTGCCGAACAGCGGAAATGCCGCCGCGCCCGACAGGCTCCACAGGATGACCACGAAGGAGATCAGCGTCAGCACCGCGCCGATGAGACCGATGCCGATTTCGATCGTGCGCAGCGCGAACAGCTCGAGATCCTCGGCGATGCGCTGGTCCGGGTTGTCGGCCGGGTCGCCGGCGACGCGCATGCGGTAGTGCACGCCGTGTTCGAGCCAGCGCGAGAGATAGTTCTCCGTCATCCACTGCCGCCAGCGGATGCGCAGCCATTGCTGAAGATAAATCTGGTAGACCGCCGCGATGATGAACGCGACGGCCAGCACCGTGAAAACCAAGAGCTCGCGCTGGAACGAATCCCAGGCCTTGTTCTGGATCGCGTCGTAGAAGCGCGCGTTCCACTGGTTGAACAAGACGTTCAGCGCGACGATGCCGAGCTCGAGGCCGATCACACCACCGAGCAAGAACCAACCCGCTCGGCGATCGTTGCCGCGGAAGTAGGGCATGGCCAAACGAAAGACGTCTCTGACTGCGGAAAGAAGCTGGCGCACGTGGATTCTCCGGAAGCGGGATCGATGCGGGCGTGAGTCGCGTAGGCGGCAAATCTAGCCGATCGAAGGCATCCGCGTTGCACGAAGCGCCTCACCCAGAAAACAAAAGGGGCGCGGCTTTCGCCACGCCCCCGCGTCTCTCAGGTCTTGAATTGCGTCAGTAATCCATCCCGCCCATCCCTCCGCCGCCCGGCATAGGCGGCATCGGTGTCTCCTTCTTCTTCGGCAGCTCGGCGACCATGGCCTCGGTCGTGATCAGCAAGCTGGCCACGGAGGCTGCGTCCTGCAGCGCGGTGCGCACGACCTTGGCCGGGTCGATGATGCCGGCCTTGAACATGTCGACATATTGCTCGGTCTGCGCGTCGAAGCCGTAGTCGGCGTCCTTCGAATCGAGCAGCTTGCCGACCACGATCGAGCCCTCGACGCCCGAATTTTCGGCGATCTGCCGCACCGGGCTTTCCAGCGCCTTGAGCACGATGTTGATGCCGGCCTGGATGTCGGGATTGGAGTTCTTCAGCTTCTCGATCGCCTTCTTGGCGCGCAGCAGCGCGACGCCGCCGCCGGCCACGATACCTTCCTCGACCGCGGCCCGCGTGGCGTTAAGCGCATCGTCCACGCGATCCTTTTTTTCCTTAACCTCGGTCTCGGTGGCGCCGCCGACACGGATCACCGCGACGCCGCCCGCGAGCTTGGCGAGCCGCTCCTGCAGCTTCTCCTTGTCGTAGTCCGAGGTGGTCTCCTCGATCTGCGCCTTGATCTGGCCGACGCGGGCTTCGATGTCCTTCTTCTTCCCGGCGCCGTCCACGATGGTGGTCTTTTCCTTCTCGATGATGACCTTCTTGGCGCGGCCGAGCATGGCGACCGTCACGCTCTCGAGCTTGATACCGAGATCCTCGGCAATCAGCTGACCGCCGGTGAGGATCGCGATGTCCTCGAGCATGGCCTTGCGCCGGTCGCCGAAGCCCGGGGCCTTGACGGCGGCGACCTTCAGGCCGCCACGCAGCTTGTTGACCACCAGCGTCGCGAGCGCCTCGCCCTCCACGTCCTCGGCGATGATCAACAAGGGCTTGCCCGTCTGCACGATCGCCTCGAGCAGCGGCAGCATCGCCTGCAGGCCCGAAAGCTTCTTTTCGAACAGCAGGAGATAGGCATCCTGCAGCTCGGCGGTCATCTTCTCGGCATTGGTGACGAAATAGGGCGAGATATAGCCGCGGTCGAATTGCATGCCCTCGACGATCTCGACGTCGGTATCGAGCGACTTGGCTTCCTCGACGGTGATGACGCCCTCGTTGCCGACCTTCTGCATGGCATTGGCGATCATCTTGCCGATCGCGGCGTCGCCGTTGGAGGAGATGGTTCCGATCTGGGCCACCTCGGCCGAGGACTGTACTTTCTTGGCGCGTTTCACGATGTCTTTCACCACCTCATCGACCGCGAGATCGACGCCCCGCTTCAGGTCCATCGGATTCATGCCGGCGGCGACGGACTTAGCGCCCTCGCGCACGATCGCATGCGCGAGTACGATCGCGGTGGTGGTGCCGTCGCCGGCCTTCTCGTTGGTCTTGGAGGCGACTTCGCGCACCATCTGCACGCCCATGTTCTCGAACTTGTCCTCGAGCTCGATCTCTTTCGCGACGGTGACGCCGTCCTTGGTGATGCGCGGCGCGCCCCAGGCCTTGTCGAGCACGACGTTGCGGCCCTTGGGGCCGAGCGTCACCTTCACGGCATTGGCCAGAATGTCGATGCCGCGCAGCATCCTGTCGCGCGCGTCGGCGCCAAATCGTACTTCTTTCGCAGCCATTTCACTTCACTCCGGTTGATCGTCACCCTGAGGAGCGAGGCGCGGAGCGCCGAGCCTCGAAGGGTGACCGTGATGAATTGCTATTGAGCCGTCATCCTTCGAGGCCCGCGCCACGCGCGGGCACCTCAGGATGACGATGAAACTTATTTCGCGATCACACCCATGACGTCGGACTCCTTCATGATCAGGAGATCTTCGCCGTCGATCTTGACCTCGGTACCGGACCACTTGCCGAACAGCACCCGGTCGCCGACCTTGATGTCGATCGGAATGAGCTTGCCGGCCTCGTCGCGGCCGCCCGGGCCGACGGCGATCACTGCGCCTTCTTGCGGCTTCTCCTGGACGGAGTCCGGGATGATGATTCCGCCGGCGGTCTTTTCCTCGGCGGTAACGCGGCGCACGACCACGCGGTCGTGCAGCGGACGGAACTTCATTTTCATGCAGGTACCTCTTGCGCGCGCCGGCGGACCGGCGGGATTTCTGAATTAGCGAGATATCTCAAAGTTTTGAAGGCGCTGGCACTCGGCTATAGCGAGTGCCACGGCCGCCGGGGAAAATGGGCGGGCGAGCCTGGAAAGTCAAGGCACGCATTGCGGACGAGCCCGGCCTCAGCGCCCCAAGCACCCGGCGACCCGGGTAAGGTCCAGTCACGCTCTCCTTTCTGCAAGCCCGGCCAGCGGGCACAGTCCAGCTGGAAACCAGTCCGAACGGATCTTCATGAAGCTCTCCATCCTGATGCCCGCATACAACGAGATCAAATGGATCGCGGCCGCCGTCGATCTCGTCCGTACCGCGCCGCTCGACGTGAAGAAAGAACTTGTCATCGTTGACGACGGCTCTACCGACGGCACCCGCGAATGGCTGCAGTCCACGTTCGGCGCCGAGACGGATGTCGCCACCGGATCGTCATCGGCCGTGCTCGACAAAAGAATCGGCGAAACACTGGATGTCCGGGTCGCTTTTCACGACGGCAACCGAGGAAAGGGCGCCGCGCTCAAGACCGCGATGCAGCACGCCTCCGGCGACATCATCGTCGTTCAGGACGCGGACCTGGAATACGATCCGGCCGACTGGAAGGTGATGTACGATCTCATTGCGGTGAGGCGCGTCGCCGATGTCGTCTACGGCTCCCGATTTTACGGGAAGCCGCATCGATCGATGTTCTATCATCACTATATCGCCAACCGGCTGATTTCGATCCTGTTCAACGCGCTCTTCAATCAGACGCTGTCGGATATCGAAGTCTGCTACAAGATGTTCACGCGCGAGGTGATGGATACAATGCGCCTCACCTGCGAGGATTTCGGCGTTGAAATCCAGATCAGCGCCCAGATCGCCCGGGCCGGCCGCTGGCGTATCTACGAAGTCGGAATCCATTATTTCGGCAGAAGCTACGACCAAGGCAAGAAGATCCGATGGACCGACGGTCTCAAAGCCCTGTATTACATCGTGAAGTTTCGGATCCGTTCCGGACGATGAACGCCGATAAACGCCGGCTTACGAGCGAGATGAAAAAAATATTGAGCGCCGTCAGCCGCCTCCGCTCCACAGCACGATCGTGACGGACGGCGCCAAGAATTACGGTGGACACCGAATTCTCGAGGCAATGCATGCTGCGATCCGCTACGAGACGGCAGTGTTCGATCTTGCCGCACTCGTAGCCCCGCGCGCGCCGGCGAGGGTTCTCGATTTCGGCGCCGGAGAAGGAGCCTTCGCGAAAAAGTTCCGTGCCGCCGGCCATGTGGTCGATTGTGTCGAACCTGACCACACCTTGCGAAAAGCGTTGCAAGAGATCGGCGGTACGGTTTTTTCCGACACTTCCGAAGTCCCCAACGCGGCGTATGATTTTGCTTACACGATCAATGTGCTCGAGCATGTCGGCGGCCTCGATCGCGCGTGTGCCGAGCTGCGGCGAACGCTGATGCCGGGTGGCGCCTTGTTTGTATTCGTTCCTGCCTTCGAAATTCTACGGACCAGCCTCGACGACGAAGTCGGCCATTTGCGCCGATTCAGCCGCCTCTCGCTTGCGCAGACATTGGAACGGGCCGGATTCACCGTGATCCGCATGGAATATTTCGACAGTCTCGGGTTCTTCGCAGCGCTGGGCGCCAGGGCGCTTGAAGCGGTAGGAGCGTTTCGCTTCAACCGGACGACGATCGGCTTCTACGATCGGAACATATTTCCGGCCAGCCGGGCACTCGATGGAATCTGCAAGAATTTTTTCGGCAAGAACCTCGTTGCCTTCGCAAAATTATAGCGGCGCCCAGCCAATTCAGCCAAGAAGATTCCTGAGCGCGTCGTACAACAGCTTCGCCGCGGCGAAGGCAAGGATCAGATAGCACCAGAAGAACAGCCGGTTCTGCTCGAGTCGATCGTGCAGATATTTCCCGACCCACACGCCGACCGGCACGGCAGGCGCCAGCGCCAACGCCGCCCACAATGTCGAAGGCCGGGCAAATGCGAGCAAGCCATAGGGCACGAGCTTGATGAGATTGCCGAGCGTGAAGAGCGCGATCGAGGTGCCGGCATAGATCGTCTTGTGCAGCCCGCGCCGCAGCAGATACATCGCGACCGGCGGCCCGCCGGCGTGCGCGATGAAGGTTGTGAAGCCCGCGGCCGTGCCTGCGGCAAGCGCGAGCGGCGGCGAGACCGGGAAGTTCCGCGGCGGTACTTTGCGCCCGCGCAGGAACCAGTCGGCCGTGAACACGAGCGTGACCGCGCCGATCGCGGCGGCCACCAGGTTCGGATCGACGTGCGTGAAGAAAAAATAGCCGAGTGCGATCCCGAATACGAGACTCGGCAAGAGCCACAGAAGATCGGGCTTCGACCAAGTCTTTGGCGTAAACGAGCCGAGCGCGAACGCGTCCATGAGCGAGACGAGCGGCGCCACCACGATCGCCGCCTCGATCGGCAGCATTACGAGCGACAAGAGCGGCACGCCGAGCGTCGCCAGCCCGCCGCCGAACGCGCCCTTGCCCACGGCGATGAGGAACACGGTCGGCAGACCGATGGGATAGAAGACGAGATCGGAGGGCATAGGCGGGTGCTTATAGCACCTCCACTTCTACCCTCCCCCTTGTGGGGAGGGTCGGCGAGCCGCGCTAGCGGCTAGCCGGGGTGGGGGTGGTGAGATCGAATTCCGCTCAGCAAAACGCGCTTGAATGTTCGACCCCCACCCCGCTCGCCTTCCTCCCGCCTTCGCGGGAGTCGGCGAGCGACCCTCCCCACAAGGGGGAGGGTAAGATAAGGGCGTCGTTGTCCGTATTGCCCAACTCTGCGAAAAGAAGGCTATTGGAGGTGCGTCCGATGTCCCGCGCATTGATTTCCCTCTTGCTTGCCTTCGCCCTGTCCGGCTGCATCGCCGACTTGGAGAAGAGCGGCGTGCTGGAGACCCGCGGCGTTTCGGCCCCGCTCAGCGCCGACAAACTCGCGGGCCGCTGGGGGCTCGCCTCCTATCACGACGCCAAGGACGCCAAGCGCGTCGAGAACGCGGCGCGCGGCCAGTGCGGCAATCCCTACGTGATCGCGCGCGGCCGCGGCGCTACCGTCCTGATGCACATGCCGTTCGCCACCACCGCGACCGAGATGGAAGTGCGCAGCGGCGCCGGCACGACCTATATCGGCCCGGCCGGCGGGCAGATTTCCGGCGACCGCGAGGTGATCCGCTGGGACGGCCGGGTGCTCGTGTTGAAGTGGATCGACCAGCAGGCCGCCGCTACCTACGGCACCATGGTGTTCGTGCGCTGCGCGGGTGCAGCGGCGTAAGCAAACGAATCGCGTAAGACTCTTCTTCGATGTCTCTCCTCACCTGCCTCGCCGGACCTTGGCGCGCGATTCCCGTGTTCGGCGTCACGCAAATCCTTGCCTGGGGCGCGATCTTCTATCCGCCGGTGCTGACCGTACCGCTGATCGCCAATGAGCGCGGCTGGTCGCTCGCTTTCACCATGGGCGGCTTTTCGCTCGGGCTTGCCGCCTCCGGGCTCGCCGCGCCGCTGGTCGGCAGCCTGATCGACCGCCACGGCGGCCACTTCGTGATGGCGGCAGGCTCCTTGATCGGCGCGGCCGGGCTCGTCGGCCTCGCCTATGCCGCCGATCCTGTCTCGTTTCTCGTCGTGTGGGCGGTGCTCGGTGTCGCCATGGCGGCCGGGCTCTATACCCCGGCGTTCTCGAGCCTGGGGCGCATTTTCGGCGCCGAGGCGCGGCGACCGATCACGACGCTCACGCTGATCGGCGGCTTCGCCTCGACCGTGAGCTGGCCCGCGACCTATTTCTTCATCGAGGCGGTCGGCGTCCGCGGCACCTTCCTGATCTATGCCGCGCTGCTAGCGCTGGTCGCCGCTCCGCTTCATGCCTTCGCGCTGCCGCGCCATCACGCCCACTCCCGCCCGGCCGCGCCCGACAAGATCGCGCCGACGCAGAAGCCGCTGCCGGCTCGCGGCGCCATCTTCCTGCTCGTCGCCGCGGCCTTCGCCGCGTATGCCTTCGTGCCGTCGGCGCTCGGCGCGCACATGCTTGCGATTTTCGACCGCATGGGCCTCGAGCCCAGGACCGTGGTCCTGATCGGTATGCTGTTCGGGCCGGCGCAGGTAGCCGCGCGGCTTTGCGAGTTCTTCTTCGCCAGGGAAATGCATCCGCTCTTGATCGCGCGCGGTGCGGCGGTCCTTATGCTAGTTGCGTTCCTGTTGCCGGCGTTGTTCGGCGTATCGCCACTGGTCGCGGCCGCCTTCGCTATCCTGTTCGGCGCTTGCAACGGCCTGATCACCATCGCCACCGGAACGGTGCCGCTCGCCCTGTTCGGCCCCGAGGGCTATGGCCGCCTGCTCGGCCGCATCGGCGGCCCTTCGCGCCTCATACAGGCCATTGCCCCGCTGATGATCGCCTTCGCCATCGAGCGCTATTCCGACCCGGCCGCGCTGGCGATCATCGCAGCCTTCGCAGCCGTCGCATTGCTCTGTTTCCTGCTCATCCGCCGCCCGGCCTGAGCGTCAACCTTCCGTAAACCATGATCGCAAACAGGCGCCATCCGTGGCCCGGCGCGCGGCGGCGTTTACCGATCAGTCGTCATGGCTCGTTAGGGATAAATACGGCGGCGCCATGTCGGTCCGCTACAAGTCGGCTCGCTACATGTCGGCCCGTTTGTTCGACGCTTTGTACAGAGTACGTCGATGCGCACACTGATCTCGTTTCCGCTTCTCGTCTTCACCACCGCCGCGCTGACCGCAGGCGTGCACACTGGCGCGCCGGCACAGGAGCGGAGCGAACCGCTCGTCATCAGCGCGCCGCGCTACGATGCAGAACGACTCCCGGGCCGGCCCGACTTCGCCCCCGGTACGCGCGTCGCGACCCGCGAACGCAACAATTTCGGCGGCGGTCTGTTCGAGTTTCTCGCCACCGGCCGCACCGGTGGCCGCGACACGACGCTGACGCGCCAGCCTTCCGACCGGCCCTGGCAGGACGCCGCACCCGAATATGACCGGGCGCCGGATCGCCTCTATGGACCGCAGCCCTTGCTGTTCGGCCGCCGCGACGCGCCCGACGTGCGCGAGACGCCGGCACGGCCCGCCTTCGATCCGCGCCTCGTCAAGCAGACCGTGAACTACATCACCGAAGAAAAGCCGGGCACCGTCGTAGTCGATACCCGCGCCCGTTTCCTCTATCTCGTGCAGGAAGACGGCAAAGCGACCCGCTACGGCATCGGCGTCGGCCGCGTCGGCTTTACCTGGTCCGGCGTCAAGACCATCTCGCAGAAGCGCGAATGGCCCGACTGGCGGCCGCCGGTCGAGATGCTGAAGCGCCGGCCCGACCTGCCGGTCTGGATGGCAGGCGGCGTCGACAATCCGCTCGGCGCGCGCGCGATCTATCTCGGCTCGACGCTCTATCGCATCCACGGCTCGAACGAGCCGCACACCATCGGCCAGGCCGTGTCCTCGGGCTGCTTCCGCATGAAGAACGACGACGTCATGGACCTCTATGACAAGGTGAAGGTCGGCACCAAGGTCGTGGTGATCTGATCTCTCAACCAAGAGAAATTTCGGCGGGGCTGCCCAAGAGCGGCCTCGTTTCGTTTCGCACGCCGCATTGCACGCAAGCGAATTTGACCTTCCCGCGACCGGGAAATCCTGTAGCCTCCGGCCCGGATGCTTCGGGAAAGCCCTGTGTCCGACAAGAGGCCAAGCCACGCGACGGAGCCAGCCGAGGAGCGCGAGGAGCGCCTGGCCTGGCACCGGCGCGAGCCGCGTCACCTCGGGCTCGGCCTTGAGCGCATCGGCCTTCTTTCGCTCCGCTACCGGACTGCTTCGGCACTCATCCTCATCGCACTCGCGATCGGCGCATTCTTCGGCATCGAGCGCATCAAGGTCGACGACTCGCTAAGCCAGCTGTTCCGCTCCAACACCCCCGAGTTCAAACAATACGAAGAAGTAACGCGGCGCTTCCCGTCGAGCGAATTCGATGTGCTGGTCGTGATCGAAGGCAAAAGCCTGCTCGCGCGCGAGTCGGTCCAGAAGCTGCGCGAGCTCGTCACCGACCTGCAATTGATCGACGGAACGCGCGGGATCATTTCACTGTTCTCCGCGCGCCAGCCGCCCGAAGGCGGGCGCCTGCCCGAGGCCCTGTTCCCGAGCCAACTGCCCGAGGGCGTGGACTACGACAAGCTTAAGGAGCGCGTGCTCGCCAACGAGCTCATTCGCGGAAAACTGCTCTCCGAGGACGGCGAACTCGC
>JAYUHJ010000171.1:0-4855 GCA_043767065.1 Hyphomicrobiales bacterium
ATATCGAGCGCGCTCATGATCATGCCGGGCGTGCAGAACCCGCACTGCAATCCGTGATGCTCGCGGAAGGCTTCCTGCATCGGGTGCAGCTTGCCGTTCGAGGCCACGCCCTCGATGGTGACGACCTTGGCGCCGTCGGCCTGGACAGCCAGCATGGTGCAGGACTTCACCGCGCGGCCGTTCACGTGCACGACGCACGCGCCGCACTGGCTGGTATCGCAACCCACGTGGGTGCCGGTGAGATGCAGATGCTCGCGCAGGAGCTGCACGAGCAGTGTACGCGCATCAACGTCGGCGGACGCATGCCGCCCGTTGACCGTCAAGGTCACGGTAGCCATTGGAACTCCTCCCGAAAGCCTTAGCGCCGCTTGCACAGGCGCTGTAAGGCCGCGCCCAGTTTTGATTGGTTTTAGTCTCGCGCCGATCCGCTATCGCGGTCAAGGTCGCCGAACCCAGAACCTTAGCGGCCGTATCGGAAGGTCAGCCCTTCTTCTTCCCGCCCTTCTTACCCGCGCCCGGCGAAAGGGCTTCCGCAAAATTGGCGAAGAATTGGTCAGCCATTTTCTTGGCGGTCCCCGCCAGAAGCCGCTGGCCCAATTGGGCTAGCTTGCCCCCCACATTGGCCTCGGCCTTGTAGCTGAGCAGGGTGCCGCCCTCCGCGTCGGAGAGGTTCACGGTGGCGCCGCCCTTGGCGAAGCCCGCAACGCCGCCCTCGCCTTCCCCCACGATGCGGTAGCTGTTCGGCGGGTCGAGATCCTCGAGCCTAACATTGCCCTTGAAGCGCGCCTTGACCGGCCCGACCTTGGTGACCACGACGGCCGAGAATTCGGTGTCCGATTTCTTCTCCAGCGTCTCGCAGCCGGGAATGCTGCGCTTCAGCATTTCCTGATCGTTCAACGCGTCCCACACGGTCTTGCGCGGGACCGGCAGTACGTATTCGCCGGACATTTCCAGGGCCATGAATACCTCCGTAGCCCCGCGACATTACCTGTCCGCGCGCCGCTGCCTAGTCCCGGCCCGTTGCAGGTAGGTTGGGCCCATGGAATTCAATCGCGCGATAGCGCAATGATGATGCCGCGCCCAAGATACGGTTGAAGATACGGTTGAAGATACGGCCGAATTCTCGCGAGGGAAGCATGCCCGCACCGAAGCCCCCGGCCTTTGAAACGCTCAGCCTGCACGCTGGCCAGCATCCCGATCCGGTGACCGGCGCGCGCGCCGTTCCGATCTACCAAACGACTTCCTTTGTTTTTCAGGATGCGGACCACGCGGCGGCCCTGTTCAATCTGGAGCGCGCCGGGCACATCTACACCCGCATATCCAACCCGACGACCGCCGTTCTGGAAGAACGGCTTGCGGCACTCGAGGGCGGCGTCGGCGCCGTTTGCACCGCGAGCGGCATGGCCGCGATGC
Source organism: Hyphomicrobiales bacterium (assembly GCA_043767065.1). GTDB lineage: Bacteria > Pseudomonadota > Alphaproteobacteria > Rhizobiales > Xanthobacteraceae > JAHFPN01. The sequence continues at coordinate 1,414 of JAYUHJ010000171.1, forward strand.
ATCTCGCTATCGCTACGCTGCTGAGCGCCGGCGACCACATCGTTGCATCCGCTTCGCTGTATGGCGGCACGATCAATCTGCTCACGCACACTTTGCCGCGCTTCGGCATCACGACGACCTTCGTCAAGCCGCGCGATCTCGAAGGCTTGCGCGCCGCGATCCGCCCCAATACCCGGCTCGTCATCGGGGAGACCATCGGCAATCCGGGCCTCGAGGTGCTCGACATCCCGAAGGTCTCGGAAATCGCTCACGCTGCCGGCATTCCGCTCCTCATCGACAACACCTTCGCGACCCCCTATCTCAGCCGGCCGATCGAACTCGGCGCCGACCTCGTGATGCACTCCATCACGAAATGGATCGGCGGCCACGGCATCGCGATCGGCGGCGTCATCGTCGATGGCGGCCGTTTCGACTTTCAAGCCTCGGGCAAGTTTCCCACCATCACCGAGCCCTATGCCGGCTATCACGGCATCGTCTTCGGCGAGGAATTCGGCCCGTCGGCCTTCATCATGCGGGCGCGCACCGAGGGCTTGCGCGACTTCGGCGCCTGCCTGTCGCCGACCAATGCCTTCTACTTGCTGCAAGGTGTCGAGACTTTGGCGATACGCATGCAACGCCACATGGAAAACACCACCGCAGTGCTCGATTTCCTCACCAAGAGCAAAGCCATCGACTGGGTCGCTCACCCGTCGCTCGAATCCCACCCCGACTTCGAGCTCGCCAAGCGACTGCTGCCGAAGGGTGCCGGCGCCATCATCGGTTGCGGCATCAAGGGCGGCCGCGCGGCCGGGCGAAAATTCATCGAGGCTTTGCGCCTCGCCAGCCATCTCGCCAATGTCGGTGATGCCAAGACGCTGGTCATCCATCCGGCGAGCACCACGCACCAGCAGATGGATGCGGCGCAACTCAAGGCCGCTGGATTGGGCGAGGAACTGGTGCGTCTCGCGGTCGGCATCGAGGCGGCGGGTGACATCATCGACGATCTCGCCCAGGCGCTGCGCGCCTCGCAGAAGGCGTGAGCAATGCACCTCGTCGTCAACGGCATAAGAACCTATGTCGCAACCGGCGGACGCGACTTCGATCCCGCGCTGCCGCTTGTCGTCTTCCTGCACGGCGCCGGGCTCGATCACACGGTCTGGGCGCTCTTGGCGCGTTGGTTCGCGCATCGCGGCTCTAGCGTCCTGGCGCCGGACCTGCCCGGACACGGACGCTCGGGCGGCGAACCGCTCGGCTCGATCGCCGCAATGGCGGACTGGACGGCGGCGCTGATCGAGGCCGCAGGCGCGAGCAAGGCGACGATCATCGGCCACTCCATGGGGTCCTTGGTCGCGCTTGAAACCGCCGCGCGCCATCCGCAGAAAATCTGCGCCATCGGTCTGATCGCCACCGCGGCAGCTATGCCGGTCTCGCGCGATCTCCTTGCGGCCGCCGAGGCAAACGATCACGGCGCGGTCGATATGGTCTCGATCTGGGGCGAGGGCTTTCGCGCGAGCATCGGCAGCTCGCTAGCGCCCGGCATGTGGATGCTGGGCGGGAGCGTGCGCCTGCTCGAGCGCGAACGGCCAGGCGTTCTCTACAAAGACCTGGCCGCTTGCGACAATTATCGCGATGCGCTCAGCGCTGCGGCACGGGTGATGGTGCCGGCGACGATTGTTCTGGGCGAGCGCGACCTCATGACGCCTGCCAAGGGCGGCACGGAGCTGGCTGCCGCCCTGCCCAATGCGCGCGTTGTCGTGCTCAAGGGTGCGGGCCACATGTTGATGAGCGAACGGCCGGACGAGGTGCTGCAGGCCGTTCGCGATATTCTCAGGGCATGATGCGCACTGCCCGAGGGCTTTCAGACGCGGATGCCGCAGCGTAAAGTCCTGAAAAGAGGTCGAAGAGGAAACACCGATGCCCACGATCGACGCCGACGGCACGCCGATCAACGTGGAGGTCGAAGGCCCCGCCGACGCCCCGCCCGTCATTCTTTCAAATTCGCTCGGCACCGACCTGCACATGTGGGACCAGCAGGCCGCCGCACTCAAGGACCGCTTCCGGGTAATTCGCTACGACACCCGCGGCCATGGCCGCTCTGGCGCGCCGGCCGGCCCCTATTCGATGGAGCGGCTCGGCCGCGACGCGCTGAAGGTGCTGAGCGAGCTCGGCGTTCTACGCGCGCACTGGTGCGGGCTCTCCATGGGCGGCATGACCGGCATGTGGCTGGCGCGCCACGCGCCCGAATACATCGATCGCCTCGTGCTCGCCAACACCGCGGCCAAGAGCTCGACGCCCGAAATGTGGAACACGCGCATCCGCACCGTGAACGCCAAGGGCATGGAGGCGATCGCCGACACCGTGCTCGGCATCTGGTTCACCAAGGGCTTCCACGAGCGCGCCAAGGAGACCATCGCGCGCTTTCGCGCGACCATGGTGGCGATCGAGCCGCACGGTTATGTCGGCTGCTGCGCCGCGATCCGCGACATGGACCAGCGCTGGGGCATCGGCGACATCAAGGCGCCGACCCTGGTGATCGCCGGCAAGCAGGACAACGCCACGCCCGTTTCGGCTTCCGAACTGATCGTCTCGCGCATCAAGGGCGCCAAGCTCAAGCTTCTCGACGCCGCGCACATTTCCAATGTCGAGCTGCCTCCGGCGTTCACCGATGCGGTCGAGAAGTTCCTGCTGAAGAAAAGTTGACCGCCGGTCAGCCCCGCCTGCCGGCGCGGAATTCCTGCGGGGTCTTCCCGGTTTGCTTCTTGAAGAAGCGGCCGAAATGCGAGGGGTCGGCGAACGCCAGGTCATAGGCGATCTCGCCGATCGCCAGATTGGTGAACACGAGCTGCCGCTTGGCCTCGGTCAACACCCGCTGGCGCAACAGATGGCCCGCGGTGACTCCGGTCGCGCGCTTCACGTGATCGTTTAGCCGGTCCGAGGTCATGGCCAGCGCGTCGGCATAGAAGCCGATCTGCCGCTCGGCCCGGAAACGCGTCTCGACCAGCCGCCGCAGCTCCTCGACCACCGGATCGGCCGGCGCCAACGTCACGCTCCCCGAGCGCGCACGGCTCGCGGCGAGCCGCACCACCTCGACGCCGATGAGCGCAAGATAAGCCCGCGCCGCCATCTCGAATCCCTCGCGCGCCAGGAAAAGCTCTTCGAGCAACTCGCGGCACAGCTTGCCGAGTTTGGCGACCTCCTCGGCCCGCGTGAACGACAAAAGCGGATGCTCGGCCAGCGAATGCAGCCGCGCCAGCGCCGCCGCCTCGCTCTCCCCGAGCGCGCTCGCCACGTCTTCGGTGAAGCTGACGACGTATCCCTCGGTGACCTCGGCGCGGAAGCGAAACCCGTGCGCCACCGTCGGCGCCAGCAGGATCACCGCCGGCGCGCGGAACGGAAGTGCATCGGCTTCGAGGTCAAGTGTGCCGCCGCCCTGTTCCACCACAAGAATCTGAAAGAGATTGCG
>JAYUHJ010000172.1:0-11497 GCA_043767065.1 Hyphomicrobiales bacterium
GGCGAAATGCAGCGCGCTCGTGCTCACGGTCGATCTGCAGATTCTCGGCCAGCGCCACAAGGACATCAAGAACGGCCTTTCCGTGCCGCCCAAGATGAAGCTCGCGAATCTCATCGACATCGCCACCAAGCCGGCCTGGGTCTGGAGCATCCTGCGCGCCAAGCGGCGCAACTTCGGCAACATCGTCGGCCACGTCGGCGGTGTCGCCGACACAAGCTCGCTCGCCAACTGGACCGCGAGCCAGTTCGACCCGACGTTCAATTGGAAGGACGTCGACTGGGTGCGCAAATACTGGAAGGGCAAGCTGATCGTCAAAGGCGTGCTCGACACCGACGACGCGAAAAAAGCGGTGAAGGCCGGCGCGGACGCCATCGTGGTTTCCAACCACGGCGGCCGCCAGCTCGACGGTGCGCCGTCCTCAATTTCCGCGCTGCCCCGGATTGCCGACGCGGTCGGCGGCAAGACCGAGCTCTTGTTCGACGGCGGCGTGCGCTCAGGCCAGGACGTGATGCGGGCGCTGGCGCTCGGCGCGCGCGCCTGCATGATCGGCCGCGCTTATGTTTATGGCGTCGGCGCCGGCGGCAAGGCGGGCGTCGCCGCCGCCATCGATACGATCAAGAAGGAGCTCGATATCACCATGGCGCTCACCGGCACCAAGCGCGTCAAGGATATCGACCGGCGCGTGCTGGCGGACTAGTTGCTCCAGGAGGCCCCAATGGCGAAGTACCGGACCAACCTGCCGCAGCTCGGCGATACACTGTTCCTCACCGACGGCGGCATCGAGACGACGTTCGTGTTTATCGACGGAATCGACCTGCCCTTCTTCGCCGCCTTTGATCTCATGAAGAACGCCGAAGGTCTCGCGCACATGCGCAGCTATTTCGAGCGCTACGCCGCAACGGCGAAACAGGCGAACCTCGGCTTCGTGCTCGAGAGCCCGACCTGGCGCGCCAACCCCGATTGGGCGGCCAAGCTCGGCTATTCGAAGCAATCGCTCGCCGACATGAACCGCCGCGCGATCGACCTGATGGTCGAAGTGCGCGCCGCCTACGAGACCCCGCGCTCGCCCATGCCGATCTCGGGCAACATCGGCCCGCGCGGCGACGGCTATAAGCCGGAACATAGGATGAGCGCCAAGGAGGCCGAGGCCTATCATGGAGAGCAGATCGGCGTGTTCCGCGACACCGAAGCCGACTTGGTGAGCGTTTTCACCATGAACTACGCCAACGAAGCGATCGGCGTTGCGCGCGCCGCCAAGGCCAGCCGCATGCCGGTGGTGATCTCGTTCACCGTGGAGACCGATGGGCGGCTGCCGACCGGCCAGACGTTGAAAGATGCGATTCTGGAGACCGACGCCGAGACCGGCGTCGCGCCGGCCTATTACATGATCAACTGCGCGCACCCGATACATTTCGAAAGCGCGCTCGCGGCAGGCGAGCCTTGGGTGCAGCGCATCCGTGGCCTGCGCGCTAACGCTTCGAAGCGCAGTCACGCCGAGCTCGATGCGGCGACGGACCTCGACGCTGGCGACCCGGTCGAGCTCGGCCGTCAGTACCGCGGACTGCGCGACCGCATGCGCCACTTCACCGTGCTTGGCGGCTGCTGCGGCACCGATCATCGGCACGTGGAGCAGATTCGTCTGGCCTGCACCGCGGCGTGATAGTAACAAGACCGGAGGCCAAGTTCGTGAGCAGCAAAAACGTCACGATGGGCGGAGGCGCCCTCGTCGATCACCCGTTGCGCGCCGCCGTTCTGGGCGAGCTGCACGCGCGGCCGTTCACGCCGATCGAGACCCCGCGGCGCATTCTTCACTTCGGCTTCCTGATCGACGCCACCGCGGCGCAAGCCGAGCGCGCGGCTCTTGCCGCCTTCTGCGCGGGGAATGGCGTTGCGCCGCCCTCGCCCACGGCCAAGCATCACCGCTGCGCATTCGGCAGCGCGACGCTGCGCTGGGAAAACCACGCCGAGTTCTCGACTTATACCTGGGAGCTTCCCGCGCCCGGCGCCGTCCCGTTCGAGCCCGCGGCCGGCACGATCCCCAACGTGATGGCGAGCGTGCCGCAGCCGGGCCCGTTGCTGGTGGCGCTCGACCTGCATTTGATCGACGAGCGCGGCGGGATCGCGGCCGAGGCGCTGTTCGATCGCGCGAGTCTTGCGCGCAGCAAGGTGATCGAGGGCGCCGCCATCGTCGCCACCGACTTCCAGCCCGACGCCAGCGGTTTCATCCGCATCCTGGTGATCGATCGCGATCTGAAGGCCGACCGCGCCGGCGCGCTGGTGCAGCGGCTGCTCGAGATCGAGACCTACCGCACGCTTGCGCTCCTCGGGCTGCCCGAAGCCCAGCGCATCGCGCCCGCGGTGCAGCGGATCGAGAAGCGGCTCGGCGAACTCACCGACGCCATGCGCCGCACCGAGGGCCTCGACGCCAATCGTGAGCTGCTGAACGAGCTGACCGCGCTCGCCGCCGAACTCGAAGCCGGCGCCGCCGCAGCCTCGTTCCGCTTCGGTGCCAGCCGCGCCTATCACGATATCGTTCGCGCGCGGCTCGCGGCCATCGCCGAGCAGCCGCTCGGCGGCTATCCGACCTGGTCGCAGTTCCTCGATCGCCGCATGGGCCCGGCCATGCGTACCTGCACCACCACCGAGGAGCGCCAGACGGCGCTCTCCGAGAAACTCTCCCGCGCGGCGCAGCTCCTGCGCACACGCGTCGACGTCGAGCTCGAGCAGCAGAACCGCGATCTCCTGGAATCGATGAACGAACGCGCGCGGATGCAGCTGCGCCTGCAATGGACCGTGGAAGGCCTGTCGGTGGCGGCGATCAGCTATTACGTGGTCGGGCTGCTGCACTATCTCTTCAACGGCCTGCACGTGGGCGGGATCGACGCCCGCTACGGCTTTCGGCTCAACGTCGAGCTCGCCACCGCGCTCGCTGTGCCGGTCGTGGTGGTCCTCGTGGCCTTCGTCGTGCGCCAAATCCGCCGCCGTGACACCGACCGGCGCGGCAGTGGGACCAAGTAGGCCGTCCCACCCGTTATCGGCACTATGCCACCCACGGATGCACGCAAGGCTTGATCGCCGCGGCTCGTCGGGCGAAACCATTACCAACGAAAAGCCCGCCGGGAGAACGTCATGCTCACCAGCCGCGACCGCATCCTCACCAGCCATGTCGGGAGTCTACCGCGCAATGCCGCGCTCACGGATCTGTTGATCAAGCGCGAAGCCGACGAGAAGATCGACAAGCAGGCGATGGACGCGGAGATGGACCGCTCCGTCGCGCATGTGGTGAAGAAGCAGGTCGAGGCCGGCATCGACATCGGCAATGACGGCGAGCAGCAGCGCGTCGCCTTCCAGACCTACATGGCCCAGCGCATGACCGGCTATGCCGGCGAGTCGCGGCGCAAGGCCGGCAAGGACTTCGTCGAGTTCCCGGAGCTCATCGAAATGTTCGGCCGCCGCTTCCCCAAGCGCAGCCGCATCTCGAACGCGCCGCAGGCGGTCGCCGACGTGCGCTACGAGGACCTCAAGCCGATCCAGGAAGAGATCGCCCGCGTGAAGCGCGTCGTCGCGGCCGAGGGAAAATCTTTCGCCGAGATTTTCATGACCGCGCCCTCGCCCGGCATCGTCTCGACCACGCTGCTCAACGCCTTCTACCCGTCGCAAGAAGCGTATCTGATGCACCTCGCCGGCGAGATCGCGAAGGAATACCGCGAGATCGTCAAAGAAGGGCTGATCCTCCAGATCGACGCGCCCGATCTCGCGATGGATCGCGTCATGTTCTATCAGGACGAAACCGAGGCCGACTTCGTAAAGGCGGTCGAACGCCACGTCGCCGCCATCAACAAGGCGATCGAAGGCCTGCCGCGCGAGAAAATCCGGCTGCACATCTGCTGGGGCAATTGGGAAGGCCCGCACATCTACGACGTGGCGCTATCGGCGATCTTGCCCGCGGTCTATCAGGCCAAGGTCGGCGCGCTCTCGATCGAGTTCTCCAACCCGCGCCACGCCCACGAATACCAGACTTTCAAGCGCCACCCCTTCCCCAAGGACATGATCCTCGTGCCCGGCGTCGTGGATTCGACTTCCAATTTCGTCGAGCACCCCGAGGTGGTCGCCATGCGCATCGAAGAAGCCGTGCGCGCGACCGGCGACCGCGAGCGCGTTATCGCCTCCACCGATTGCGGCTTCGGCACATTTGCGGGAAGGGAATGGGTGGTGCCGAGCGTGGTTTGGCCGAAGCTGAAATCGCTCCGCCAGGGCGCCGACCTCGCCTCCAAGCGCCTGTGGGGCAAGAGTGCGGCCTGACCGTCATTCCGGGGCGCGCCACCGATCTCGGGTTTACCCGAGATCGGCAATTTTAGACTACCCAAGTCGGCTAAAGCCGACTTGGGTGGCGCGAACCCGGAATCCATATTCACCGATGGTGGTTATGGATTCCGGGCCCGGCGCTTCGCGCCGTCCCGGAATGACGAGTGAGGATGAAGCGCTTATAGTCCCCGAAACGCCGTCCAATTCAGATCAAGGAGCCCGTCATGGACCAGATCGTGAGGAAGCCCGGCAGCGACGCCGACGATCTCGACCCGAATTACCGCTGGGACCGACATCTGCCCGCCTGGGGCACCATGGGCGTGGACTTCGAGAGCCGCGTCGAATTCGACCGCATGCGCCGCTACCGCATCGCCCGCGCGCGCCAGGCGCTGGAGCGCTCCGATCTCGGCGCGCTGCTGCTGTTCGACGTCAACAACATCCGCTACGTGACCTCGACCAAGATCGGCGAATGGGAGCGCGACAAGCTCGCTCGCTTCGCGCTCTTGGCCAAAGGCCAAGAGCCGATCATCTGGGACTTCGGTTCGGCCGCCGTACATCACCGGCTCTATTCGCCGTGGCTGCTGAAGGAGCATTGCAAGGCCGGCCTCGTCGGCCTGCGCGGCACCGTGCCGCCCGCGTTCGGCCTGATGAAATATCACGCCGAGGAAATCGCTTCGCTGTTGCGCGAGGCCGGCGTCGACAAAATGCCGATCGGCGTCGATATCATCGAGCCACCCATGATGTTCGAGCTCGAAAAAGCCGGGCTGAAAATCCAGGACGGCCAGCAGGTGATGCTGGAAGCGCGCGAGATCAAGAACATCGACGAGATCGCGCTGCTCACCCGCGCCGCCGCCATGGTCGACGGCGTCTATCACCAGATCTACGAGGAGCTGAAGCCGGGTGTGAAGGAATCCACCATCGTCGCCAACGCCAACCGCTTCCTCTACGAGAACGGCTCCGACGACGTCGAGGCGATCAACGCCATTTCCGGCGAGCGCTGCAATCCGCACCCGCACAATTTCACCGACCGCATGATCCGGCCCGGCGACCAGGCCTTCTTCGATGTGCTGCACAGCTACGTGGGCTATCGCACCTGCTACTACCGCACCTTCAACGTCGGCCGCGCGACGCCCCCGCAGCGCGACGCCTACAAGCAGTGCCGCGAATGGCTGGATAAGGCGATCGAGCTGATCAAGCCCGGCGTCTCGACCGACAAGGTCGCAAGCGTCTGGCCCAAGGCCACCGACTTCGGCTTCCCGAACGAGCTTTCCGCCTTCGGGCTGCAATTCGGCCACGGCTTGGGCCTGGCGATCCACGAGCGGCCGATCATCAGCCGCGTCGTCTCGCTCGATCACCCGATGGAGATCAAGACCGGCATGGTGTTCGCGCTCGAGACCTATTGCCCGGCCAAGGACGGCTTCTCGGCCGCGCGCATCGAGGAGGAGATCGTGGTCACCGACAAGGGCGGCGTGGTGATCTCGCTGTTCCCGGCCGAGGAACTGCCGATCGCGAACGAGTATTGATCGCTCCTCCAATGAGCCGCTACACACCCCCGCCCGATCCGAAGCAAGTCGCGGATAGCCAGCGGCGTATCATCATGGCGCTGATCTGGATCATCGCCATTCCGCCGACCCTCTTCGTGCTCATGGCTTACGGCTATAGCGACGCCGCGCCCGCTTTCCTGCGCAACCTGACAATTCAGATCGACGGTTATTTCGGCTCGCCGGTGTGGTCGATCCTCGACCCCAGAAAGCCGGGCTAGAATCGCCCCTGCGCGACAGCGTGCGGACGGGCGAACCGCGCCCCGGCGTGCTTAATCGATAAGAAATCATTGCGGCCTAGCGTACCGGCTTACCCCTCGTCCCGGGGCTGGGGCACGCGCCGAAATGACGTTGAATCTCGCCGGCGTCGCCGTCGAACTCGACTGGCACAATCTCCTTGTCGCCGGAAGCTTCATCCTTGCCGTTGGGCTCCTCGCGCTGCTTCTCGTTCGTCTCGCGCGCCATCGCCGCAGCGCCTTGCTCGACATGGCGATCAACAATATCTCGCAGGGCCTCCTGATGTACGACGACGCCGAGCGGCTGGTCGTGTGCAACGAGCGTTATCTGAAAATGTACCGCCTGTCTCCCGCGGTCATGAAACCCGGAGCCAAGCTGATCGACGTCATCCGCCACCGCTTCGAGACCGGAAGCATCGCGCGCGACCCGGAGGACTATCGCCGGGAGATCCTGACTGCGGTGGCGCAGGGCAAAGTGGTGAGCTTCGTCGGGCAGACTCCGGACGGACGCTCGATCTCCGTTATCAACCAGCCGATTCCCGGCACCGGCTACTGGGTCGGCACCCATGAGGACATCACCGACCGCGTGCTGGCCGAGCAGCAGCGCGACTCGCTCGCCGAGCAGCAGGAGCGCCGTCTCACCACTGATGCCGCGATTCTCGCCTTCCGCGAAAGTGTCGAGACCGTGCTGCAGCCGGTGGGCGATAGCGCGGCCGCCATGCGCTCGATCGCCGCTTCGCTCGCGCAATCTTCTACCGAAACCGCCGAAAGCGCCGGCGGCGCCGTGCGCGCCTCCAACGAGGCATCCGGCAATGTCAGCGCCGCAGCCACCGCCGCCGAGGAGCTGACCCAGTCGATCGCCGAGATCAGCCAGCAGCTCCGCCAGGCCAGCGAGCTCGTGCGCGTCGCCGTCACCGATGCGCACACTACGAATAAGGAGATCGGTCACCTCGCCCAGGCGGCGCACGAGATCGGCGAGGTCGTCAATCTGATCCGCGAGATCGCCGGCCAGACCAACCTGCTCGCGCTCAACGCCACGATCGAGGCGGCGCGCGCCGGCGAGGCCGGGCGCGGCTTCGCCGTGGTTGCCTCGGAGGTGAAGTCGCTGGCGGTGCAGACCGCCAATGCCACCGAGCGCATCGCGGCGCAGATCGCGGCGGTGCAAAGCTCGACCGGCGACACGGTGGTGGCGATCCGCCGCAACGCCGACCGCATGCAGGAGATCGACCGCTGCACGTCGGTGGTGGCCGCCGCGCTCGAGGAGCAGAACTCGGCAACCGGCGAGATTTCGCAGAACGTCGCCAGCGCCGCCAATGGCACGCGCGCGATCGTCTCCGTGCTCGACCGCGTCGCCGGCACGGCCAGCCAGACGCAGAACTCCGCAAAGTCGGTGCTGATGGCCTCGCAGACGGTGGAGATCGCCACCGCCAAACTGCGCGAGAATATCGATAATTTCCTGCAGCGGGTGGCGATCTAGGTTCTTGCCGCGCGCCGCCTAGCGCGCGATGCCGAGCGCCTCTTCGAACGCGCGGCGGATTTCGCGCGGCTGGCCGGCGTGCCAGCGAAAGTCCGTAAGTCGGGCTTTCAGCGCTGGATAATTCTCGAATTCCTTGAGCGTGATGCCGTCCACGCAAATCTTGCGCATCATGTTCGGCAGCTCCACGTAGGCCGCCGCCTTCGGATCGCGGATGACGCCCATCGGATCGCGGCCCGCGGCCACCGCCTCCATCTCGTCGAAGAAGCGCTGGCGGATCATCACGATGCCGCGGTCGCTGGAGCGCAGGTTCTCCTTGCTGCGGTCGGCGATGGTGCCCTGCCCGACCCAGGCGACGATGTCCTGGTTCATCACGTGGCTGGTGATCCATTCGCCGCGCTCGTCCTTGATCGGCGCGCGCCAGGCTGGAATTCTCTTCTGGCGATAGGGCTCCTGCTCCTTCGGCACGCGGGTGAAGAACCAGCCGACGCTCAAGGTGTTCTGGTCGTCGATCGGCACGCGCCATTCGAAATGGTCGCCGAGATAGAAGCCGTTCGGCCACAGCGTCACGCGCCCCACCGTCCAGTTCGGGTCGCTCTCGTCGCCGCCCTCGCGCACGCGCTTGTAGAGAAAGCCGTACTCGAACTCCTCGAACACCACCTTCAGGTGCTTGGCCGCCCGCGCCGCGTCGCCGCGCTGCACCGCGCTCCAGTTGTCGTGCATCCACTCGAAATGCACCGGGTCGCACGAGTTCTCCTGGCACTGGAACCAGTTGCAGGGCACGTCGCACAGCACGATCTCGGTGAAGCCGTTGCCCCAGGTGAACGGCTCCCAGACCGGCAGCTCCGGCGCCGGCAGCGGACCCATATAGGCCCACAGCAGCCCGCCGAGCTCGCGCACCGGATAGGCGGCGACCGCGCAGCGGTCCTTCGAATGCTCGCCCGGATTGGCGAGGTCCTCGAACGGCTGCTCGATGCAGGCACCTCGCTCGTTCATCATCCAGCCGTGATAGCTGCAGCGGATTCCGTTGGCCTCGACCCAGCCATTGACCAGATCGGCGCGCCGGTGCGGGCACTGGCGCGCGATCAGGCCGTAGCGCCCGGAGAGATCGCGATACAGCGCGAGGTCCTCGCCGAACAGCCGCACCGCCTTGATCGGGTTGGCGTCGAGCTCGCTCGCGCCCGCGAACGGCTGCCAATAGCGACGCAACAGATCGCCCATCTTGGTGCCCGCGCCCACGCGCACCAGCAATTCGTTTCGAGCTGCGGTGAGCAAGGATTCCTCCCTAGCTCGCGCGATTGTGGTCCAATTTATTCATGCGTACAAATGCGGGCGGTTGGCGGCGAAAAATCTGCCGCGGCCAATTGAAATCAAGCGCAGCCGAGCCGGCTCTTCAGTTTTCGAGCGATCCGACGAATGTTGCGTCGGCTCAGCCTACCACTTCAGGCTGAGCCCGATCCGAGCGAGCGTCGCCTTATTGGTGAACCGGGCGGTATAACCAGCCCCAAACAAGCCTTGAACCGAGCTCGCTCCGAGATCGACGTAAAGCACCTCGCCACGAACGATCCAGTTCGGCGCAAAGCTAAGCATGTGCTCGATGCCGGCGCCCACGACCCAACCAGTCTTGGTACCCTCATCTGCCGGGAACCCGCCAAAGAGCCCTGGTATACCCCCGTTCGAAACCCTGCCCCAAGCAACCCCGCCGGTGACATACAAGAGCGTCGGCGACATCGTCACGCCGACGCGACCACGAAATGTCGCGAGACTGGAAAGATTCGTGGACCATGCTTGGGCGAAGGTCGTACTCGTGCCTGTGCCGGACCCGCCGATCCAGCTCACGTCCCCCTCGACGCCCAGCACCAAATTCCCGAACTGCCAGTTGTATCCGAGGTGGCCGCCGAATGTGCCGCCCGTCGCGTCGATCGTGCCGGAATCGGTAGTGAGGATGGCGTCGATCGCATTGAAGCTGGCTCGATGCCATGCCGCGCCGCCGTTGATTCCGATATAGAAGCCCTGCCAGCTCCACGGCGCGGCCGCGGCGGGCGCCTTTCTCGGATAGGCCGGTGCGTCGGCTGCAGATGCGGCTGTCGCCAGGGCCAGCGAGGACACGGTGGCCAGCAGAAACTTCTTCATCGAAACCCCCAATCCGCATTTGCACAACGCAAAGCGATGCGCAGCACGCCGATTCCAGTGGTTGGATTATAGCCGTCGCGCTTGAAAAATGCTGTTGCGCCTTTGCAACAGTATCCAGCTAATCCGGCGGCTAATGCGTCAACTTGCGGATGTTGTCGCGCCGCCTCAATCGGCCTTCAGCAGCCCCGCAAGCCGCCACCTATCGATTTTCCCCATGTCGTTCAAGGGGATCTCACGAACCGGGAGAAAACGCCGCGGTACGAACTCGGGCGGCAGCGATCGTTCGCAATGGGCCCGCAGCGCCTGCTCATCGATCGGCGAGGGCGAGACCACCGCAGCGCAGAGCTCCTCGATTCCGCGAACGTCCAGCACCGTGAAAGCGCCGGCCCGGACAATGCCGGGGAAAGCGGCCAATACTTGCTCGATGCGCTCCGGATTCACCTTGTCGCCGCCCACATTCAGAACCAGCTTTTCGCGGCTGGAAATGACCAGCAGCCGGCCGGCCGTGAGCGATCCGATGTCGCCGGGATAGAACCAGCCGTCGCGAAACGCCTTCTTCGATTCCGCCGGATCGCCGAGATAACAATCGGCGGCGAATTCGCTGCGAATGCGCACCGCGCCCTTATTTCCGGCGGGCAACACATTCTCTGATTGATCGACGATCTCGACCGACACCCCCGGCGTCACATAGCCGACCGCGCCCTCGACTTGCGCGATTGCATGTGCCGGCGCCGCGGCAACCACGCTGGCCTCCGTCGAACCATAGGCGGAAATCAGATTGGCACAGAGCCGCGCGCGTACCCGCTCGGAAAGCGGCCCAGACAGCAGGCTTCCGCCGGTGACGACCACATCAAAACTCGGCGGGAAGCCCGAAGCGCCTTCGTAGTATCCCAGGAATTCCGCGAGGCCGGCCGGGGCCGCCACCATGGCTTGCACCTTGTACAGGCCGAACGCCTGCATGGTTTCGGCTGCGTCGCTGCCGCGAAAGAACAGCGTGCCCCCGCGCGCCAGTGTGTAGATCAGGAAAAAGTATCCAAGCGACGTCGCAAACCCAAGATCGACGAAGATGCGCGAGCAGTCGGGCAGCCCGCTTCCGAACACCGTGTTGTGCCGAAGAATCCGCGCCAGCACCATGTCGTGGCTGAATGCGACGGCCTTCGGGTCACCGGTCGTACCGGAAGTCAGAATGATGCGGCACAAATCCTCGCCGCGGCTGCCCTCCGGTTGCGCGCCGGGTCCGCCTTCCCCCTCGATCCAGCTTTTGTCCGCACGGATGATGCGTCCGGTATTCTTGAACGGATGGGACGTATCGCTGATGACCGCATCGATTTTCATCTCGTTCGGGAGCTCGGCGCTGCGGCCTGAAAGCGTGACAATGCCCAGCCGGCATAATCCGAGAATAAGCGCCGCGTGTAGAATCTGATCCTGGACGAATAACGCCACCACGTTTCCGCGCCCAAGGCCTAGCGACTTCGCCTGGATACCGATATTGTAAATTGCGCGCTCGAGCCGTCCGTAGCTCATGAGACCGAGATCGGCCCCGGGGGCGCAAAGCGCCGCCGCCGCCGGCTGCAGCCGGCACTGGAACAGCACCAGATCGACGATGTTCATTCGGACTTCGATCCATGACGCAGAACGTTGTGTGCGCGGCTTTTTAGCATAGCAAACCGCCTGCTGTCGCGACATGCGGATCTGCCTTATTTTTGTCAAGATTATATTCCTATATAGCCCATCCCCGCTCATCTGGGGCGTCTTCTAGGGACGCTTAGCTGGCGGAGCGGGGAGTGGTTCCCGCGGGCGTGCCTCGT
>JAYUHJ010000173.1:0-11469 GCA_043767065.1 Hyphomicrobiales bacterium
GAGCCACATCAGGAACATGGTCCCGCCGGTGAGCGTGATTACGGTCGAGATGCGGAAGAACCAGCCGGGCTCGGCGACGATGTTGCCGGCGCTCTCGAGTCCGATGGCGATGCCATAGGCTTGCGCCGCCGCCAGCACGCACGTGAGGTAGCGCGTGTACTGGTTGATGATCTTGCGCCCCGCCTCGCCCTCTTTCTTCAGCGCCTCGAGTTGCTTCGAGACGCTGGTGAGCAGCTGCAGGATGATCGAGGCCGAGATGTAGGGCATGATGTTGAGCGCGAAGATCGCCATGCGCTCGACCGCACCGCCCGAAAACATGTTGAACAGGCCGAGAATGCCCTGGCTCGCCTGCTTGAACGCCTCGGCGAAGGTGTCCGGATTGATGCCGGGCATCGGGATATAGGTCCCGACCCGGTAGACCACGAGCGCGGCAAGCGTGAAATAGATCCGCTTCTTCAGCTCTTCGGCCTTGGCCAAAGCGCCGAAGTTCAAGTTCGCTACAAGCTGTTCCGCCGCCGAGACCATCTAGCGCTCCGTTGCAGCCCGCCCGTGCCCGCGCTTCATATAGGGACTATGCGTCCGCTTCGCCCGTGGGCTTCTTTGCCGCAGGCTTCTTCTCGTCGGACGTCTTTTTCTGCGCCGGCTTCTTCTCTTGCTTTTCCGGCTTTGCCTGCGATTCCTGCAGCTTCTTTTGCCACGGCTTTTCTTCCGGCTTCGGCGCCTCGGGGCGCACATAGAGCACCTCGACCTTGCCGCCGAGCTTCTCGACCGCGGCAATCGCCGACTTCGACGCCCCGTGGACGACGAACGAAGCCTTGGTCTTGAGCTCCCCGCCGCCAAGCAGACGCACGCCTTCCTTCTTCCGGCGCAGCACACCCGCCTTGACCAGCAGCTCGGCCGTAATCGGCTCTGCTGCCTTGAGCGTGCCCGCGTCGAGCGCCTCCTGCACCCGGCCGAGGTTCACCTCGTTCAGCCGCGTGGAGAAGATGTTGTTGAAGCCGCGCTTGGGCAGGCGGCGATGCAGCGGCATCTGGCCGCCTTCGAAGCCGTTGATCGAGACGCCGGTGCGCGACTTCTGGCCCTTGACGCCGCGGCCGGCGGTCTTGCCCTTGCCCGAGCCGATGCCGCGGCCGACGCGCATGCGCGGACGGCGCGAGCCAGGCAGGCCAACGAGTTGATTGAGCTTCATCGCTTCCTCACTTGCCTTCCACGATGCGCACCAGGTGCTGCACCGTGGCAATCATGCCGCGCACCTGCGGCGTATCCGGGAGCGTCCGGCGCCGGCGGCTCTTGTTCAAGCCGAGCCCGATGAGGGTCGCTCTCTGATTGGGCGGACGGCGGAGCGGGCTTCCGATCTGCTCCACCGTGATGGTCTTCTTGCTTGCGGCCATATTCCGAATTCCTTATTCCGACGGCTCGGTATCGACCTCGCGGCGGCGCGACTGCAGCACCGACACCTTCATGCCGCGCCGCGCCGCGACCGAGCGCGGGCTGTCCTGGTGCTTCAACGCATCGAAGGTCGCGCGCACCATGTTGTAAGGGTTGGAAGATCCCATCGACTTGGCCACCACGTCCGCCATGCCGAGCGTCTCGAACACGGCGCGCATCGGGCCGCCGGCGATGATGCCGGTTCCCGGCGGCGCCTTGCGCAGGATCACCTTGCCGGCGCCGTGATGACCGATGACGTCGTGATGCAGCGTACGGCCGTCGCGCAGTGCCACACGCACCATGCTGCGTTTGGCGAACTCGGTCGCCTTGCGGATCGCCTCGGGCACCTCGCGCGCCTTGCCGTGACCGAAGCCGACCCGCCCCTTCTGATCGCCCACGACGACGAGTGCCGCGAACGCGAAGCGCCGGCCGCCCTTGACCACCTTGGCCACGCGGTTGATGTGCACCAGCTTGTCGACGATCGAGCCGTCGCGGTCGTCGCGATCGCGCGAGCGATCACGCCGGTCCCGGCCGCCGCCTTGCCGCGGGCGATCGCCGCCCGGGCGCTGCGGAGCGCGGTCACCACTCGGACGTTGCGGGGCACGTGCCATTTGATCTCCGACCTTCCCTATCAGAACTCTAGTCCGCCCTCGCGTGCGGCTTCCGCGAGCGCCTTGACGCGCCCGTGGAACAAATAGCCGCCGCGGTCGAACACCACCTTCTTGACGCCCTTGGCCTTCGCGCGTTCCGCCACCAGCTTGCCGACTTCCTTGGCCGCCGCGATATTGGCGCCGGTCTTCAAGCTGCTGCGCAAATCCTTCTCGCGGCTCGAGGCCGAAACCAGGGTCGTGCCCGCGGCATCGTCGATGACCTGGGCGTAGATATGCTGCGAGGAACGGAACACGGACAGCCGCGGCCGGCCGCCGCCGACGCGCTTCAGCACGCGGCGCACCCGCGCCGTGCGGTGCATGGTCCGATCGGTAATCCTAGCCATGCCTGTTCCCCGTTACTTCTTCTTGCCTTCCTTGCGGAAGATGTACTCGCCGGCAAACTTGATGCCCTTGCCCTTGTAGGGCTCCGGCGAACGGAACTCGCGGATTTCGGCGGCCACCTGGCCGACCTTCTGCTTGTCGATACCGGTCACCACGATCTCGGTCGGCTTCGGCGCCTTGATTTCGATGCCATCCGGGATCGCAAAATTCACTTCGTGGCTGTAGCCGAGCGCAAGCTGCAGGTTCTTGCCCGCCACTGCCGCGCGATAGCCGACGCCGGTGATCTCGAGCTTACGCTCATAGCCCTTGGTGACGCCGGCGACGATATTGTTCACGTTCGCCCGCGAGGTGCCCCAGGCCGCCCGATGGCGCTTGGTCTCGCCGCGCGGCGAGAACGAGATCGCGTTGTTCTCGATCTTGGCAGCAACCTCATCGGCGATCACGAGCGAAAGCTCGCCCTTGGGTCCCTTGACCCTGATCTTCTGGCCGTCGACCGCGGCGGTGACGCCGGCGGGGATGGCGATGGGCTTTTTTCCGATCTTCGACATCAGAACACCGTGCAGAGGATTTCGCCGCCCACGTTCTGCTCGCGGGCTTCGTGGTCGGCCATGACCCCCTTGGGCGTCGACAAGATGGCGACGCCGAGGCCGTTTTGAATATGCGGCAGCGAGCCCACCGACACATAAACCCGCCGGCCCGGTTTCGAGACGCGCGCGATTTCTCGAATTACCGGCGCGCCGTCGAAATACTTGAGCTCGATGTCGAACTCGGTGCGGCCGTTCTTGTGCTCGGTGGTCGAATAGCCGCGGATATAGCCCTCGTTCTTCAGGACGTCGAGCACGCGGGCGCGAAAACGCGAGCCCGGCGTGGCGACGCGGTCCTTGCTCCGCATCTGCGCATTGCGGATGCGGGTGATCATGTCGCCGAGCGGATCGATCATTGTCATCGGCGTCTCCTCACCAGCTCGACTTCACGAGCCCGGGAACCAGGCCCTTGGAGCCCAGCTCACGGAGCGCGATGCGGGAGATTTTCAGCTTGCGGTAATAGCCGCGCGGCCGCCCGGTCAGCTCGCAGCGGTTGCGAATGCGGGTCGGCGAGGAATTGCGCGGCAATTGCGCGAGCTTCAGCCCCGCGGCGAAGCGGTCCTCGATCGGAAGCTTCCTGTCGTAAACGATCGCCTTGAGCTTCGCGCGCTTGGCCGAATACTTCTTGGTCAGCCTACGCCGCCGCTCGTTCTTCTCGATCGAACTCGTCTTTGCCATCTCGAACTCCTCGATATCCGCGTATGAGGCCTAAGCCTCACTGCCGGAAGGGAAAATTGAAAGCAGCGAGCAGCGCCCGCGCCTCCTCGTCGTTCTTCGCGGTCGTGCAGACCACGATGTCCATGCCCCAGACCTCTTCGGCCTTGTCGAAGTCGATCTCGGGGAAAATGATGTGTTCCTTGATCCCGATCGTGAGATTGCCGCGCCCGTCGAAGCTCTTCGGGCTCAGGCCCCTGAAGTCGCGTACGCGCGGCAGCGCCACGTTCACCAAACGGTCGATGAAGTCGTACATGCGCGCCTTGCGCAGCGTAACTTTGGCGCCGATCGCCTGGCCCTCGCGAATCTTGAAGTTCGCGATCGCCTTGCGTGCCTTGGTGATCACGGCCTTCTGCCCGGCGATCCGGGTGAGATCGTTGGCCGCCGCCGTGGCCTTCTTCGAATCCGCGACCGCTTCGCCGACACCCATATTGAGCACGACCTTGTCGAGCGCGGGCACGGCAAACGGATTGCTGTAGCCCAACTCCTGCATCAGCTTCGGCCGGATCGTTTCCTCGAACAGCGTCTTCATGCGCGGGGTGTAAGTGCTCTTCTCAGCCATCGATCGCCTCCCCCGAGCGCCGCGCGATGCGCACCTTGCGGCCGTCCTTGAGAATCTTGAAGCCGATGCGCGTCGGCTTGCCGTCCTTCGGATCGGCGATCGACAGATTCGAAAGGTGCACCGGCGCTTCCTTGGAGATGATGCCGCCCTGCAGCGCCGCGGTCTGGCGCTGATGCCGGCGCACCATGTTGACGCCGCGCACGAGCGCCCGGCTCTCCGACGGCCTGACCTCGATCACCTCTCCGCTCTTGCCCTTGTCGCGGCCGGTGAGCACGATGACCTTGTCGCCTTTTTTGATTTTTGCCGCCATCACAGCACCTCTGGCGCCAAAGAAATGATTTTCATGTGGTTCTTGGCCCTGAGTTCGCGCGGCACCGGGCCGAAGATGCGCGTGCCGACCGGCTCCATCTGCGGAGTCATCAGCACCGCGGCGTTGCGGTCGAACCGGATGACCGAGCCGTCGGCACGACGGATATCCTTGCGGATGCGCACCACCACGGCCTTCAAGACTTCGCCCTTCTTCACGCGGCCGCGCGGGATCGCTTCCTTGACCGAGACGACGATCACGTCGCCCACGGTCGCGTACTTGCGCTTCGAGCCGCCGAGCACCTTGATGCACATGACGCGGCGCGCACCGGAATTGTCCGCGACGTCCAGGTTGGTTTGCATCTGAATCATGACTTAGCCTTCACTCTTTCCGGCACTTTCGAACCAAATCCCAATCTTCACTTCGCCTGCTTGGCGTCTTCGAGCACGATCCAACGCTTCAGCTTCGAGATCGGCCGATGCTCCTCGATCCGCACCTGGTCGCCGACCTTGCAGGCGTTCTTCTCGTCGTGCGCGTGATACTTCTTCGTCTGCCGCACGGTCTTCTTGAGCAGCGGATGTGTGAAGCGGCGCTCGACGCGGACCACGACGGTCTTATCCGCCTTGTCGCTGACGACCACGCCTTGCAGCACGCGCTTCGGCATTCCGTTCTCCTACTTCTTTCCCTTAGCGGGCTTCTTCGTCTTGGCCTTCGGCTCTTCCACCTTCTTCGCCGGCATCGGAGCCCCCGCGCGTTTCTGGGCCGCGATGGTCTCGATGCGGGCGATGTCGCGGCGCACGAGGCGTACGCGCGACGTGTTCTCGAGCTGCCCCGTGGAGCGCTGGAAGCGCAGGTTGAACTGCTCCTTCTTCAACTCGCCGAGCTTGTCGTCGAGCTGATCCGGGGTCATTTGCCGCACGTCGGCCGCCTTCATGATCTTCCCCTCACCCGATGCGCGCGATGAAGCGCGTCTTGACCGAGAGTTTCATCGCGGCCAGCCGCATGGCCTCGCGCGCGGTGACTTCGTCGATGCCGTCGACCTCGAACAGAACCCGGCCCGGTTTCACCCGGCAGGCCCAGAACTCGGGAGTGCCCTTGCCCTTGCCCATGCGCACTTCGGTCGGCTTCTTGGAGACCGGCACATCCGGAAATACGTTGATCCATACCCGGCCCGCGCGCTTCATATGATGCGTCATGGCGCGGCGGGCGGCCTCGATCTCGCGCGCGGTGATCCGGTTCGGCTCGAGCGCCTTCAGGCCGTATTGGCCGAAAGCGAGCTCGGTGCCGCTGGTCGCGCGGCCGCGGATGCGGCCCTTGAACGCCTTGCGGAACTTGGTGCGTGCCGGCTGAAGCATGATCCTGACTCTTTATGCCGCGTCGCGGCGCGGACGGCCGCCGCCGGTTTCGCTCTCGGCCTGCCGCTTGTCCTGCGCCATCGGGTCGTGTTCGAGGATCTCGCCCTTGAAGATCCAGACCTTGACCCCGCAGGTGCCGTAGGTGGTGAACGCCGTGGCGGTGCCGTAATCGACGTCGGCGCGCAGCGTATGCAGCGGCACCCGGCCTTCGCGGTACCACTCCATGCGCGCGATTTCGGCGCCGCCGAGCCGGCCGGAGCAATTGATGCGGATGCCTTCGGCGCCGAGCCGCATCGACGACTGCACCGCGCGCTTCATGGCGCGGCGAAATGCGACGCGGCGCTCGAGCTGCTGGGCGATCGAATCGGCGACCAGATGCGCGTCGAGCTCGGGCTTGCGGATCTCGACGATGTTGATGATGACCTCCGACGGGGTCATGCCGGCGACCTGTTTTCTGAGCTTGTCGATATCGGCGCCCTTCTTGCCGATCACCACGCCCGGCCGCGCCGAATGGATGGTGACGCGGCACTTCTTGTGCGGCCGCTCGATCACCACCTTCGCCACCGCGGCCTGCTTCAGCTGCTTGAACAGCATTGCGCGGATCTTGATGTCCTCGTGCAGCAGCTTGCCGTACTCGCCCTTGCCCGCGAACCAGCGCGAGTCCCAAGTGCGATTGATGCCGAGCCGCAAGCCGATCGGATTGACCTTCTGACCCATCAGACTTTCCCCTCGACCTCACGCACGATGATCGTGAGATTCGAAAACGGTTTCTTGATCGGCGCTCCGCGGCCGCGTGCGCGCGCAACGAAACGCTTGATGACGAGTGCCTTGCCCACGAACGCTTCGGCGACCACGAGATCGTCGACGTCCAGATCGTGGTTGTTCTCTGCGTTCGCGATCGCCGATTCCAGGCACTTCTTCACGTCTTTGGAAATCCGCTTCTGCGAGAATTGCAGGTCGGCAAGCGCGGTCGCGACCTTCTTGCCGCGGATCAGGCCGGCGACGAGGCCGAGCTTGCGCGGTGAGACGCGCAGCATGCGCAAGACCGACTTGGCCTCGGTATCCTTCAGAACGCGCGCTCGTGCTTGCTTGCCCATGGTTCTTTCTCATCAACCCTTTGCAGGAACCGCTGCCGGCGCCTCGGCGCCCGGCGCCGCTCGCGCCGCGCCCGGTGCGCCGGTCGTGAGCTTGGCTTTGCGGTCCGACGAATGGCTTTGAAAGGTCCGGGTCGGCGAGAACTCGCCGAACTTGTGGCCGACCATGTCCTCGGTCACGTACACCGGGATGTGCTTGCGGCCGTTATAGACGCCGAACGTCAGACCGACGAACTGCGGCAATATCGTCGAGCGCCGGCTCCAGATCTTGATCATCTCGGAGCGGCCGGACGACTTGGCAGTCTCCGCCTTCTTCAACAGGTGCCCGTCCACGAACGGGCCTTTCCAGACCGAGCGGGCCATTACTCCACCTTCTTTCTGGCGTGACGGCTAGAAACGATGAAGCGCTGGGTGCGCTTGTTCTTGCGCGTCTTCTTTCCCTTGGTCGGGAAGCCCCAAGGCGAAACCGGATGGCGGCCGCCCGAGGTGCGGCCTTCGCCGCCGCCGTGCGGGTGATCGACCGGGTTCATCGAGACGCCGCGGTTATGCGGCATGCGCCCCTTCCAGCGATTGCGGCCCGCCTTGCCGATCGAGATGTTCATGTGATCGGGATTCGACACCGCGCCGACGGTGGCAAAGCAGCGGCCGTGCACCAGGCGCTGTTCGCCCGATTTGAGCCGCAGGATGCAATAGCCCTGGTCGCGGCCGACGATCTGCACATAGGTGCCGGCCGAGCGCGCGAGCTGGCCGCCCTTGCCGATCTTCATCTCGACATTATGGACGATGGTGCCGACCGGAATATTCTCGAGCGGCATCGCGTTGCCGGGCTTCACGTCCACGCTCTCGCCCGCGACCACGCTGTCGCCCGGCGCCAAGCGCTGCGGCGCAAGAATATAGTTCTGCTCCCCGTCGGAATACTTGACCAGCGCGAGGAACGCGGTGCGGTTCGGATCGTACTCGATGCGCTCGACGGTCGCCGGCATGTCGCGCTTCAGTCGCTTGAAATCGACTAGCCGGAGCGCGCGCTTGTGGCCGCCGCCGCGAAAACGAACCGTGATGCGGCCGAGATTGTTGCGCGCACCGGTTCCGATCTTGCCGACGGTCAACGCCTTGACGGGCTTGCCCTTCCATACGCCTACGCGGTCCACGAGCACGAGCTGCCGGAGGCCGGGCGTCGCTGGTTTGTAGGTCTTCAGCGCCATCGTCGATCTCCGCTCATAGCCCGGTCGTGACGTCGATCGAGTGGCCTTCCTCGAGCGTCACGATGGCCTTCTTGAAGTTGCCCACGACGCCGCGGCGGCCCCGGAACACCCTCGTTTTTCTCTTCGTATTCAATGTGTTGACGCGCTTCACCTTCACGTCGAACAGCTTCTCGATCGCTTCCTTGATCTGCGGTTTGGTGGCGCTCTTGGCCACTTCGAACACGACCTGGTTCTTCTCCGAGGCGGCCGTCGCCTTCTCGGTGATGAGCGGTGCGATGATGATGTCGTAGTGGCGCTGTTCGGCGGTCATTTGAGGCGCGCCTCCAGTGCATCGACTGCGGCCTTGGTCAGCACCAGCTTGGTGCGGCGCAGGATGTCGTAGACGTTGATGCCGGCGACCGGCAGCACATCGACCTCGGGCAGATTGCGGGCCGCGAGTCCGAAATTCTTCTCTACCTCGGCGCCGTCGATGATCAGCGCGCTGGTGAGGCCGAGCTTGCCGAAACGCTGGGCGAGTTGCTTGGTCTTCGCCTCGCCGAGCTTGGCCTCGTCGATCACGATGAGGTCCGAGCTTTTGGCTTTCGACGACAGCGCGTGCTTGAGCGCGAGCTGGCGCATCTGCTTGGTGAGGTCGGTCGCGTGGCTGCGCGGGGTCGGGCCGAACGAACGGCCGCCGCCGCGGAACAGGTTGGCGCGCGCCGAACTATGCCGGGCGCGGCCGGTTCCCTTTTGTGCGTACATCTTCTTGCCGGTGCGCCAGATCTCGGCGCGGTTTTTGACGTCGTGGGTGCCGGCCTGGCGCTTGTTGAGCTGCCAATTGACCATGCGATGCAGCAGATCCGCGCGCGGATCGAGGCCGAAGATCTCGTCCGATAGTTGGACCGATCCGGACTTCTTGCCGTCGAGCGATACGACTGGGAGTTCCATCACTTCTTCCCCCCGCCCTTGGGCTTCGGCTTCGCATCGGCTTTCGGCGCAGCTTTAGCTTCGGGCTTCTTCTCGGTTTTCGCCTCGACTTTCGGCGCGGGCGCGGCTTCAACCTTCGGAGCCGCTTTGGGCTCCGGCTTCGGCTCGGACTTCGGTTCCGGCGCCGGCTCCTCGCTCAGCATGCGGAAGGCGCCCGGCTGCGGCGCTTCCTTGGGCAGCGGGCGCTTTACCGCGTCGCGCACCATGATCCAGCCGCCCTTGGCGCCCGGCACCGCACCTTCGACCAGCAAGAGACCGCGCTCCACATCGGCGCGCACGACTTTCAAATTCTGCGTCGTCACCGTGACGTTGCCCATCTGACCGGGCATCTTCTTGTTCTTGAAGGTCTTGCCCGGATCCTGGCGGCCACCGGTCGAGCCGATCGAGCGATGCGAAACCGACACGCCGTGCGAGGCGCGCAGTCCGCCGAAATGATGGCGCTTCATGCCGCCGGCGAAACCCTTGCCGATCGAGGTGCCGGTAACGTCGACGAACTGTCCGGCGACGAAATGGTCCGCCGTCAGCTCCGCGCCGACCGGGATCAAATGCGCCTCATCGACGCGGAATTCGGCGACCTTCTTCTTGGGTTCGACCTTGAGGGCCCCGTAATGGCCGCGCATGGGCTGGTTCACGCTCTGCGGCCGGCGCTTGCCGGCCCCGATCTGGAGCGCGATATAGCCGTTGTTCTCCGCAGTGCGATGGCCGACCACCTGACAACGGTCGAGCCGCAGCACCGTGACGGGCACGTGCTCGCCCGCGTCGGTAAAGACGCGGGTCATGCCGAGCTTCTGTGCAATCACGCCGGAACGCATTGTCTTTTTCCTTCGACCTTAGAGCTTGATCTCGACATCGACGCCGGCGGCCAGATCGAGCTTCATCAGCGCGTCCACCGTTTGCGGCGTCGGATCGACGATGTCCAAGAGGCGCTTGTGGGTGCGCATCTCGAACTGCTCGCGGCTTTTCTTGTCGATGTGCGGCGAGCGGTTGACCGTGAACTTCTCGATCCGCGTCGGCAGCGGAATCGGACCCCGCACCTGCGCGCCCGTGCGCTTCGCCGTGTTGACGATTTCTTTCGTCGACGCGTCGAGGATGCGGTGGTCGAACGCCTTGAGGCGGATGCGGATGTTCTGGCCGTTCATTTTTGCTTTCCCCCGGGTAACCGGATGTTCCTGCTACGCGGGACTTATTCGATAATCTTAGCGACGACGCCGGCACCGACGGTCTTGCCGCCCTCGCGGATGGCGAAGCGAAGCTTCTCCTCCATCGCGATCGGCACGATCAGGTGCACCTCCATCGACACGTTGTCGCCCGGCATCACCATCTCCGTGCCGGTCGGCAGCGTGCACACCCCCGTCACGTCCGTGGTCCGGAAGTAAAACTGCGGCCGATAGTTGGTGAAGAACGGAGTATGCCGTCCGCCCTCTTCCTTCGTCAGAATGTAGGCCTCCGCCGTGAACTTGGTGTGCGGCGTACACGTGCCGGGCTTGGCCAGCACCTGGCCGCGCTCGACTCCCTCGCGCTCCACGCCACGCAGCAGACAGCCCACGTTGTCGCCGGCCTCGCCCGAGTCCAAGAGCTTCCGGAACATCTCGACGCCGGTGACGACCGTCTTGGTGGTCGGCTTGATGCCGATGATCTCGACTTCCTCGCCCACCTTGATGATGCCGCGCTCGATGCGGCCCGTAACTACAGTTCCCCGGCCCGAGATCGAGAACACGTCTTCAATAGGCATCAGAAACGGCTTGTCCTTGGGCCGCTCCGGCTGCGGGATAGCGGCGTCCACCGCCTCCATCAGCTTCAGGATCGACTGCTTGCCCAGCTCCGGCTTCTTGTCCTCGAGCGCCATCAGCGCCGAGCCCCGCACGATCGGGATCTTGTCGCCGGGGAAGTTGTACTTCGACAGCAACTCCCGAACTTCCAGTTCGACCAGGTCGAGCAGCTCCGGGTCGTCCACCATGTCGACCTTGTTCAGGTACACGACAATGGCCGGCACGCCCACCTGGCGCGCCAGCAGAATGTGCTCGCGGGTCTGCGGCATCGGGCCGTCGGCCGCGCTCACCACCAGAATGGCGCCATCCATCTGCGCCGCGCCCGTGATCATGTTCTTCACGTAGTCCGCGTGCCCCGGGCAATCGACGTGCGCGTAATGCCGCTTGGCCGTCTCGTACTCGACGTGCGCCGTCGAGATCGTGATGCCGCGCGCCTTCTCCTCCGGCGCCTTGTCGATCTGGTCGTAGGCCGTGTACGTAGCGCCCCCGGTCTCGG
>JAYUHJ010000174.1:0-2019 GCA_043767065.1 Hyphomicrobiales bacterium
TCGTTGGGCCGGTTGAAATAGGCCTGCGCTTCCACGAGTGGCATGAACACGAAGGTCGCGTCGTATTCCGACATGCCGACCTCGAAGATAGCCGCGACCTTGTAGGTCTTGATCCGTGGCGTGGTGCCCATCGGCGTCACCGCGCCCCGCGGCGCCACCAGCGTCACCTGATCGCCGGCCCGCACCGAGAGGGAGTCGGCAAGCCGTTTCCCGATCACCACCCCCTGCCCGGCATCGAAGCCCTCGAGCGAACCGGTCTTGATGTTGGGTCCGACGCCCGGAAGGCGTTTGAGGTCCATTTCCCGATAACCTCGAACGAGCACCCCGCCGGCATGGAACGGCGAGGACGCCAGCGCCTGGCCTTCCACCAGCGGTACGGCGAGCACTATGCCGCGCACGCCCGAGATGCGCTCGGCGACCTTGGCGAAATCGGTCAGCGGCTGCTCGATCGGCTGGATCAGCATGTGGCCGTTGAGGCCGAGAATCTTGGAGAGGAGTTCTTTGCGGAAGCCGTTCATCACCGCCATCACGATGATCAGCGTCGCGACCCCGAGCATGATGCCGAGGAACGAGAACCCGGCGATGACCGAGATGAAGCCTTCCTTTCGCCGCGCGCGCAGATAACGCAGCGACAACATCCATTCGAACGCGGAAAAGGGGGCGGTACCGGTTTTTACTGGCATAACAGAATTCCTTTCAGCCTTTGAGGCGAGCGACCGCCTCCGAAAGTGCAACCAGCTCGCGCGCGCCCCCCGCGCGCCGCTTGATCTCCACCTTGCCTTCGGCCAACCCCTTCGGCCCGACGATCAACTGCCAGGGCAATCCGATCAAATCCATGGTGGCGAATTTCGCCCCCGACCGCTCATCCGAGTCGTCATAGAGTACGTCGATTCCGGCCGCTTCAAGATCACGATAAAGCGTCTCGCAGGCGCCATCCGTGGCCTTATCCCCTTGTTTCAGGTTCAAAAGCCCCACCCGGAACGGCGCGACCGGCTCGGGCCACACGATGCCGTTCTCGTCGTGGCTGGCCTCGATGATGGCGGCCACCAGCCGCGACGGCCCGATGCCGTAGGAACCCATGTGCACCGCATGCTTGGCGCCATCCGGGCCCTGCACGGTCGCCTTCATCGGCTCCGAATATTTGGTGCCGAAATAGAAGATGTGGCCGACCTCGATGCCGCGCGCCGAAACCTGCTTGTCGCCCGGAATTTTCGCAAACGCAGCCGCATCGTGCTTCTCCGACGTGGCGGCATAGAGCGCGGTCCACTTGTCGACGAGCGTGGCGAGCCCTGCCCGATCCTCGAAGTTCTCCTTCTCGTCGGGCACGTCGTAGCCGAGATAGTCGCGGTGACAGAACACCTCGCTCTCGCCGGTCTCCGCCAGGATGATGAACTCGTGCGACAGGTTTCCGCCGATCGGCCCGGTGTCCGCCACCATCGGGATCGATTTCAGCCCGAGCCGCGCGAACGTGCGCAGGTAAGCGACGAACATCTTGTTATAGGAATGCCGCGCGCCGTCCGCGTCGAGATCGAAACTGTAAGCGTCTTTCATCAGGAACTCGCGCGCGCGATAGACGCCGAAGCGCGGCCGCACTTCGTCGCGGAATTTCCACTGGATGTGATAGAGGTTGAGCGGGAGCTGCTTGTAGGATTTCACCGAGGCGCGGAAAATTTCGGTGATCATCTCCTCGTTCGTGGGCCCATAGAGCATGTCGCGCTCGTGCCGGTCCTCGATGCGGAGCATTTCCTTGCCGTAATCGTCGTAGCGCCCACTCTCCCGCCACAGGTCGGCGGGCTGGATCGTGGGCATCAGCATTTCGATGGCGCCCGAGCGGTCCTGCTCCTCGCGCACGATCTGGCAGACCTTGGCGAGCACGCGCTGGCCGAACGGCAGCCAAGCATAGATGCCGGCCGCCTCCTGACGGACAAGGCCCGCGCGCAGCATGAGCCGGTGCGAGACGATCTCCGCTTCCTTGGGGGTCTCCCGCAGGATCGGCAGGAAATAACGGGAAAGGCGCAT
>JAYUHJ010000175.1:0-4816 GCA_043767065.1 Hyphomicrobiales bacterium
CTGCTGCTGGCGGCGATGGCGCTCGTGTTTCTGTTTGCCTGGGGCGCCGGGCACCTGGCGGCGCGGGCGCTCAAGCGGCAACATTTGCGGCTGCGATAGAATTGGCCGGCGCACAGGCCGGGCTTTCTCTTCCCTCTCGACTCGCGGCTAGGTTGCGGGTTTAATATCTGAAACCGCGGGCCAAAAGCGGGCTGGGGAGGGGGATTCCAATGCATCCGCGCTCTGCCGGTAATTTTTGCCACGATCTGCGTTTCGGTACTGACGTCGTCAGCCGCAATGGCGGAGTGCCGTATAACTCCCTTTGTATTCTATGTACCTCATAATGATTCAGTCACAACGAGCGTAATGATCACCAACGGCAGCGCGTGCATGCTGAGGTTCCGGTCGTTCAACTATGTAGTTTTCGATTCCGTTTCTGTTGCATCACCACCGAACGTTGGGACAGCCAGCGCCGCCGGCACCTTCGAGGTCAGGTACAGACCGAAAGCAGGGTTCAAGGGGTCGGATCGCTTTTCGCTAAGAGTTTGTGGGAAGGGCAGCTTAAACAGGGGCTGCTCGACCATCACGTACCTGATTTCGGTCAATTGAAACGGCTGCGGCTGTCTGGTGGCGTGCTCGATCAAGCAGCAGCATTTGCGACTAGAGATTGCCTTGACCGGCGCACTGCAATTTCTGCGTTGCCTCCTCAGAGTTTCAAATCAGGAAGCTAAAGCCCCTCCAACAGGCGATCTTCAGTCGTTGAGCGGTCAAAAGCTAACAACTCCTTACTTTGGAACCGGCTTGATTTATCTGCAATTAAATTTGCCCACCTAGTCTGTCGGCGCGGATTTCTGCTCGGCCTTCGGACCCCCCCGGATGAACGGCAAGCGCTTCTGGTCTCGGCTATCCCTGCGCAATTTCTGGAACGCGAGCCCCACGTGGCACGTGGTCCTGCCGGTCATTGCTGTGGTTGTCCTCGGCGTCGGCGCCATTGCGCTTTATCTGCCGGGCGCGATGCATGCGGCGGCCATCGACTCCGCCTATCGTGGCAATCTCGAAGTCGCCGATCTGATCAAGATCACGCGAGGCTACTACACCCGTCGCGTCGTCGTGAAAGCGATAGAGACGGGCAGGTTGACGCCGTCGTATGAGCACGAGAACGAAATATTCGCAATTCCGCTACCGGCCACTTTCGTCAAAGACATTTCCGATCTGCTCAAAGAGAGGGATACGTCGCTCACGCTGATCAGCCCCTATCCCTGGCCGCACCGCGCCGACCGCAAGATGGATGGGTTTCAAACCACGGCGTGGGAGGCTTTTCAGAAGAATCCAGAAGCGGTTTTTTCCCGACAGGAGGTGCGGGATGGCAGGCGCGTGCTGCGCGTTGCCGTTGCCGACCGCTTGACCGCGCAAACCTGCGTCGACTGTCACAACGGCGAGCGGAAATCTCCACGACGCAACTGGAGGCTTGGCGATGTCCGCGCGGTTATGGAGGTCACCAAGGTAGTCGAGCCCTATCTGGCTGCGGCCGAGCAACGCGGCACCGTGATCATCGCCAGCATTGCGGGTTCGTCGTTTGTCGTCGTCGCTTTGCTCATCGCATTCGCCGGCGCGGCGGCACGCCGGACGCGCGAGAAGCACGAGACCGATCAGCACCTGCAATATCTCGCGCATCACGATGCGATGACGGGAACGTTCAATCGCACGCGCTTCGTTGCGCTACTCGACGAGGCAATAACGAGGGCCACGGAAGGGGTCGCCCTTCACTATATCGATCTCGACCGGCTCAAGGAGATTAACGACAAGCTGGGCCATGCTCTTGGCGACGAATTGCTCCAGTCGGCGGCGGAGCGGCTGCGTAGTATCGCCGGACGCCACGACCTGCTGGCGCGGCTCGGCGGCAACGAATTCGTCCTGGCGCAAACCAGGCTGTCCTCGAGTTCCGACGCGACGACGTGCGCTGGCAGCATCATCTATGCCCTTTCCGCTCCGTTCGATCTGCAGGGCCACCAAGTGCGCGTTTCCGCGAGCATCGGTGTCGTGCTCCGCTCGCTGCATAACGAGCGCGCGGAAGATTTGATCAAATCGGCCGATATCGCGCGCTATCACGCGAAGGCCACCGGCGGCGATCGCTTTACCTTCTTCACGCCGAACATGAGCGACGAGCTCAATGCCCGGCGCGAACTCGAGAAGACCGTCCGCGACGCGGCGGAGAACGACGGCTTCGATTTGCATTACCAGCCGGTCTACGGCGTCAAGCGCGGCCGATACGAGGGATTCGAAGCGCTCTTGCGCCTTCCCCGTCCTACCGGCGGGTTCATCATGCCCGACGTCTTCATTCCGATCGCGGAAGAAATCGGCTTGATCGCGAAAATCGGCGCCTGGGTCGTCCGGCGAGCTTGCGCCGTCGCGGCCACATGGCCTGACGATCTTACGGTGGCGGTGAATCTGTCGCCCGAGCAGTTCAAGACCGGTACCGAAGAGAACGGCAGCATTAGCGAAGTAGTACGCCGCGCGCTAACCGAAAGCGGCCTTGCTCCGCACCGGCTGGAGCTCGAGCTGACCGAGGGCGTGCTGCTGGAAATCACCGACGCGGTGATCGCCGAGATTCATGAGCTGAGGGCGCTCGGTGTGGCGCTGGCGATCGACGATTTCGGAACCGGTTACTCGAGCCTCGGCTATCTCTGGAAGCTGCCATTCAACAAGATCAAGATCGACCGCTCGTTCGTCGCCGCCTCGAGCGACGGCGACCCGACGGTCGGCTCGATCATCAAGACGATCGCCGCTCTCGGGCGAACGCTGAACATGCACCTGACGGCGGAAGGCATCGAAACCTACGAACAGGCTGCGGCGTTTGCCAAGCTTGGCTGCGACCAGATGCAAGGCTATCTGTTCGGGCGGCCCATGCCGGAAACCGATCTGGCTGCGGTAATTCTCAAGAACAGCCGGAATGATAGGAAGAAACCGGACGTGGCCACGTCTGGCGCCGTCTCTTCACGCCGCCCGATACGTGCCATGCGGTGAGCGGGACACTGCCCTAAGGCGCCGGTTTCTCTTCTGGTTGGACGATGCTTGGATCATTGTTCTTGGTGAATTCACCCGCCTCGACATCGGCCACATTTTCATCGGTTCACCCAAAGCCTTGATGGGACGCGGTTTGCGCGGAACGGAGAGTTCGGCTTTATCGGTGGAACCAATTGACGAGCGCACAGTTATTCCTGTGCCTCTTCGGTCCCCCCACTGAGGAGGCTGTGTTGCCGACTGTGGCTTCCCCGTCACCCCCACGACCCCAGACGCCCAGCCGCTACGGCAGTACCAGCCCGGCGTTCACAGGCCGGGCTTTTTTCTGGGAACTTATCGAAGACTGCCGCGTTATCGTGTGCTGGCCGACTGCGGTCTCCCCGTCACGCTAGACGCACAGCCGCTACGGTAATAAAACCAGCCCTTCTAAGCCCGGCCCCCGGTGGCCGGGCTTTTCTTATTCGCTCGCTGCTGAGCGTGTCGCGCGGGCGCCAATCGTTTTCGTTAGGTGCCCCAAAGCATCCTCGCGCAATCGAAATGGATTGCGTTCGCCATCTGCGGCAGACGCAAATATAGCCTTGGCGAGAATCTCGCGCGCGTCAGGGGTCTCGCCAAGAACGGGCGATAGAACGCTGCTGGCCTGAGCGGTCTCCCAAGCGTCGTCGAGCACCGCCGCCAAAAGGTCGATGACCTCGGGCGGAAAGACATAGTTTTGAGCATCGAGAAACTTGCGCATTGGTGCTCCGCCCTTCGTCCTTGCGGCGCGTCACATTTAGCAGGACCACAAATCCACGCACAAGCTCAATGCAGATCAGCCTCGGCAGGTCGGTGGTATTCTGATGGTGCTGGATGATTCGGAAGGTATTGCTGAATGCGCAGAGAGAAATCTCGGCATCTTGCCCGCAGGTTCCTCAAGGATGAGTCCGGTAGCGGCATTGTCGGCGCGCTCGCAATGATGATTATGATCCCGCTGGCGATTTTATTTATCGTTTTTGTTTTGCCAGGTTTGAGCGTGCGCGAGTGTATTCGGAAGCGCGACTATCTCCGTGTGGCGTTCATCCTCACGGTCAATTACTTGCCGGCATATTTGATCGCCTACGGGTTGTTCGCAATCTACCGAAGCTGAGCCTGGCTCACCCCCCGCTCTTGCCTCTCGCGTCCATGTCTATGCGCTCGCCGCCAGCGGCGATTCAAGACCAAACGATACCGAATGATCTGCCGACTTCAGCCGCAAGGCGGCTGAGCGCGTTCATATATTTCGAGTCGAAGAAATAGATGTCCGCCGCGACCAGGAGAATTATTGCACCTGCTAGAGCTTTCCACATGGCGTGGACCCATAGCGATGATTCTCGATACGCGACTTGATCTGCTCAATTCGCGGCCCTTTTGCGGCGCTTGAGAAACGCCGAGCCCAGGCAGGTTAGTATCGCCCTTGGAGAATACCGAGAAAAACGTTCCACAGCGGCGGAATGGCAAGATAAACGACCGCGGTAACGGCAAACGAAAAGAACGGATGCAATCCGGTATAGTTTCGCAAAAGTAGGAGCGTCGCGACTCCGGCGACGCCCGCTAGAACCTGCCCGATTATGATCCGATATTTTAGTGCCTGATCAAGCACGCGCGCCCTTTCGACCCCGTTGCGCCTAAGGGCGCTTCGGAGTCCCGCGTTTCTTAGGCTGGTGAGAATGTCAGCTTTTGCCCGATGCTGTTGAAAAAGGATTTTGAGGGAGGTCCCGGGAAACATTGATTCAAGATCATGCACCGGGACGCAATCTTGATTCAAAAAACCATTCACGTGGATTCGATCGTTTCAAAA
>JAYUHJ010000176.1:0-2012 GCA_043767065.1 Hyphomicrobiales bacterium
CTTCGAACCGGGGCCTTGGTCGAATTCTTTCTCGATTGCTTTATCGATTTCGGTGGTTCGATCAGCCGCGCTGTGCAGCCTGATGCGCCACGTTGTCGATCTCGGCGCGTGTGAGATTGATGTCCGCGAGCCCGCGGTCGTCGAGCCGCATCAGTTCGATGTAGGTGCGCCGATAGGTGCGCCAGCGGCGCCATTGGCGGATGAGATAGCTCCAAAGCAGCATGGTCGTTCTCTGTCTTCCCGCGCCCGGCAGGGCCGGAGCGCTCTGATTTCTGTGTCGAATTGCAATTTAGTCGAACTGTCCGCAAAGCGTCAGCGGTTTTGCTGCATTGCAGCGTTGCGGCCAGCGCAGGTCAGTTCTTGGGCGAGATGGCGAATGCCGCGCCGTCGCGAAGGCCCAGTTCATAGGCCGCGCGGATGCCTTCGGGATTCGTCACGTCGAATTGACCGACGCGGACCGGCTCCGACGGCTGGACGTAAACTCTACCCGGCACCTGTGGAATGTCGCGGTAGCGCCGCGTCAGCAACACGAGCGTACGGCCGCCGGCCTGCTCAAACGGCTCAAGCGGCGCAACTGGAACATTGTCCACCAGCCCGCCGTCGAAGGCCGGGCGGCCGCCGACCTTCGTGACAGGCATCAGCGGCGGAACGCCGGAGCTCGCAAGCAACACATCGACCAGTTCGTCCGGCGTTCGCATCGCGCGCACGGCCGCGTATTCCTGCCGGAACCCGAGCGCGCGCCCAAAGCGCGGATGCACAGGATGCAGCAGCTTCTTCTCGATCTGATAGGCGGAAATGCCGAGCGCGGCGCCGAGCAGCGGCGGGACGAAGCGCGGCATGCGCGACAGCGCGATTTGCATATCGGTGAGCGCCTGCAGCCTCGCCAAGGCCGGCGCGTCGAGCACCTCGGCGATCAGATCGCGATAGAGTTTCCCGACCGGGAACAGCGGGCCACCCTTGCGCCAGCCCGCCGGATCGAAATTCTTCACTTGCGGCCCGCAGCCCGCGATCACCAGCGCGCGCACGCGCGGCCCGATGCCAAGCAGCGAATAGCTGGCGGCGAACGCGCCCGCACTCACCCCAACGATGAGCTTGGGCTTGAGGTCGAGCTTTCCGGCCGCGGCTTCGAAGAACCCGCCCTGCCAGTAGCAGCGGTTCCCGCCGCCGGCGAAGGCAATGGCGTCGAACATCCGCCATTCATAACCGATCGCGGCGGAATTGGCTCAACGCCGCGGCTGGAAGCCCAGATACGGATTGAGCCAGCACTTGTCTCCCGGTGAGGTCTTCGAGGCAACGCACTGCTCGTAGGTCTCGAAGCGGCACAGCCACGGGTTCGGGCCGGTGTTGTCGAGCACTTCAACACAATAGCGCTCATTCGCTCGCACGGTCTGCTGCGCGGAGGTGCTACTCGCCGCGGCCATACCGCCAACGAGCAACGCCGCAAGAAAAGCATACTTCATGGTCCGTCTCCTTTTCGCTGCGCCCCCGCTATCCAGGCGCATTGTTTATCGGATCATGCGCCAGACGTAGAGAATGACCGCCGCGCCGATGACAGCGCCGATATAGAGCACGATGACGCCGCCGCCGAGCGCGAGCAGGGTTGCGATATGAAACCCGATGAGCGCTCCGGCGATGCCCACGAGCGCGCTGGTGACGATGGCGCGCGTGCCAGCGAACTGGCGTACGAACCACGATGGCCCAAGGAACCGGTCAAACAGCAGACCGGCGACGATGCCGATGACAAGTACGATAAGGAAAACGAGAGCGGGTTCGTTGCCGCGCATGGGAGATGTTCCTCTATCAGGCGGGAGAATCGCAATCCGCAGACAACTACATCTTAGCCCGGTTCCCGTTAGGCGTCTGGGAGGGCGTTCGTCAGCGCCGCTCGCGGAACGCGAGAACTGGATTGAGCAGGCAATGATCCGTTGGTGCGGCACGCGACGCCAGACATTGCTGGTAGGTTTCGTAGCGGCAGAGCAGAGGGCCCGGGGCCGGATCGTATGCTTCGAGGC